>CAOQNC010000050.1 GCA_948511255.1 uncultured Candidatus Saccharibacteria bacterium
ATCGTAGGAAAACTTCAGATAGCCATAAACTTGATTATTATCAGCGGAGTCACCGAAGGTAATCGCATCTAGAAGATGGCTTGAAGAATGAATATCAAAGCGAATCGTCGGCTTATCAGAGAAAGCTTCGCGAAGATTATCGGCAGTAATTTTCTCGGCATCATCCGGGGAAACCGTCTCTTCAGTATTATCGGTGGCTTTGAGGAAGTCGTTATAACAGGTGGTAAGTTCCAAAGAATAAGAAGCATGGGGCAGAGTGTTCAAGAAATTGGCAAGATTATCGTAATTGATTGACATATCATAGATTACGTGGCCAGGAATATTCGAGCTTTCGACCGACTGGTCAAAAATAAGGAACTGGTTACGATTATATAAGCCTGCGATTTCGCCAGAATAATCTTGGTTCATGACATTAACAGCACAGCTATAAAGCTCTTTAATCTCGCTACTTGGCAGGTCAAGACCGGAATCGTCCAGCTCGTCGATAAGGTCAGGGATGGAAATTTGCCACCATTCGTCTTCAATCAGAGTGGCTATCTCATAGAGGGCGGTCTGAAATACATCAGCATCGTCTTCGTCTTCAAAGAAAGTGTCAAGGGCGGTGGTGATTTCGCTGGCACGGAAATAGATGACTCCGTCAGACATCTGGACACTACCGAGCTCGACGCTAATTTCGTGATCTTCGATAACGGAGTGATCATCGAGGTCGACCTCGCTCATAGTGAGCGTAGCGGTCGTCGCGGTCGGAAGCGACTTGGATTGATTGTCGAACTTAATCTGAAAGAGAATCGTGCTATCATCTTATTTTTCATACGGCGCGAGGAAGTTGAGCTCGCCTTCGGTTTGGACATTTTTAGCGGTGATAAGTTTATTCACGGAGTCAAAAACGACGTTTTCGGGGGATTGGTAGACGGCGAAATACCAGATTGCGAAGCCGATTCCGCCGAGGAGAAGCAGGGTGATAATAATGATACTGACGATGAGGCCGGTTTTCTTTTTCTTGGGCGGCTTGACCAGGACGACGGTGTCGACCGGAGCGCCAGTCACGGGGTCGGTCGCAGGCATAGTCTCGGCAACGGGCGTCGAGCCAGGCACGCTGGCCGGAGTTTCAGTAACGGTGACGACAGGCTGAGCCGGCGCGGCCGTCGCGTTGTTTAAGGCTGGCTCAGCGGCGCCAGCGATGTTAGTGGATTTTTTATCCATATCCCTCCTTAACTTTGAATCCATTATAACACGGATTTTTATGAAAGTGGTATAATAGTAATTATGGATAAATTTACAATTCAAGACATAAAGGCGCGGCAAGTTCTCGATAGCCGCGGAAATCCGACCGTGGAGGCGGATGTATTTCTAAGCACGGGCCAAGCAGCGCGGGCAATGGTGCCTTCGGGCGCATCAACGGGTGAAGGCGAGGCGCTTGAACTTCGCGACGGCGACCCACAATATTATAATGGTAAGAGTGTTTCCAAAGCCGTCTGGAACGTGAATCATGAGATTCATGATCTCTTGGTCGGAAACTCAGCAAACCAGGAGCAAGTTGATAAGTTGATGCTTGAGCTCGACGGGACTGAGAATAAGAGCAAGCTCGGCGCGAACGCAATTCTGGCGGTTTCCCTGGCGGTCGCAAAGGCAGCAGCGAAGGCACAGAATCTGCCGTTTTATCAGTACGTGGCGGCGATTGCGGGGACGACGCGCGATATGTGCTTGCCGATGCCGATGATGAACGTGATGAACGGCGGCGCGCACGCGGACTGGTGCACAGATATCCAGGAATATATGATTATCCCGCGCGGCGCAGGAACGATTGAAGAAGCGGTGCGGATGGGCGCGGAAGTTTTCCACGCTTTGAAGCGAGTTTTGAAAGATCGCGGCTATACCGTGACGGTCGGCGATGAAGGCGGCTATGGTCCGAAGGTGCGCGAAGGCAATAATGAACCGCTCGAATGTATCATGGCGGCGATTCAGGCAGCCGGGTATCGCCCGGGTGAAGATATTGCGCTCGGCCTCGACGTGGCGGCTTCGGAGTTCTGGAACCATGACCACTACGAATTGAAGACGGACGGCTCTTGGAAGACGGCGGCGGATATGGTCGACTGGTATGCTTGGATGGTCGAGAATTATCCGGTGGTTTCGATTGAAGACGGCCTTGATGAGCACGACTGGGAAGGCTGGAAGATGATGACCGAGCGGCTCGGCAAATCGACGCAGTTGGTCGGCGACGATCTCTTCGTGACGAATACGAAGCTCTTGGAATACGGTATTAACGAGCATGCGGCAAACGCAATTTTGATTAAGCCAAATCAGATTGGTTCGCTCACGGAGACGATTGCGGCGGTGAAAATGGCGAAGGCGGCCGGATATCGGACAGTGATGTCGCACCGCTCGGGCGAGACCGAGGATACTTCGATCGCGCATCTTGCGGTCGGTCTTGGGACGGGTCAAATCAAGACCGGTTCCCTCTCGCGCTCGGAACGCATCTGCAAGTACAACGAGCTAATTCGGATTGCCGAAGACCGCCCAGATTTGCAACTGAAGGATCCGTTCGGGAAGTAGACAGTAGCCATGAAAATACCCCTCTGGTTGAGGGGTATTTTTGATTCACTCTTTTCTGATGCGACCAACGACATACAGCCCGGCCGGGACAAATAGAATAATGGTCACTAAGGTAGCATACCGGAGATCAAAGTCTGCCGCAAAACCAATGAGCCAAACGGCAGGCATGTAAAGTAGCTGACCGAGAACTTTCGCAAGCGATACAACTGAAGTCTGCTCGCCGGGTAAAGCTTCTTGTTGTACAAGCGAGAGCGCCGAAGCGCCAACCCATCCCTGAGCAATACTTGCCAGCAGGTAGCACCAGACGGTTATAGCGTTCAGCTCAATAGTAATTATTCCAAGTCCACAGGTGATAATAACAAGCGGGATAAGCAGAACTTTCCAAGCCGGCAGATTAACCGAAAAACGCCGAGCGAGCCGAGCGCCAATGGTACTAGCAACCGAACTCAATGCCCAGGCGGCCGAAACGACAGCTAGCGGAACTCCAGCGGCAAGCAGCATCGGAGTAAATATCCAGATGATACCGTGAGTCATTTCGCGGACTATTGCGAACGCAACGATACGTCGGCGCAGGCGACCAGGCGTGAAACTTTCGCGCGCAATACGGCACATGTCGCCGAGCGGACTAGCTTTGATGGTCGTCAGTTTTTCGCTGTCATCTTGAATGAACAGGCTGACAATTCCAGCAATGAGATAAGTTATGCCGTTTGCGGCAATAGCAAAACGAAAGCTGACAACGCCAAGTGGTCCACCGAGGAGGCAGAGTAGAATAGATGCGAGATACTGATAAGTGGCAAGATTTGCGCTCTGGCGCCGGAAGTTTCGTTCCTGGGTTGATTGGTCTTGTTGAGCGTTTCTGGAAGCGAGTTGTTCGGAGAAATGCTTAAGCAGGCTAAAGTCGACGCCTTGACTAAAGGCCATGAAGAAGCCGAGTAATATCTCGCAGGCGACAGCCGTGAGGAAGGAATTGGCTCTGGAATAACAGAGGTAGCTGATGGCGCAGCCAAAATCACCGAGGACATTCGCCCATTTACGACTGAAGCGATCAGCGAGCCAGCCGGTCGGAAAATTGAGGAGCATGACGACAGCAGTGAAGATGGCTTGGACGGCGGCGATTTTTGCCTGGTTGAGTCCGATCGAAATGAAGAACGGAGTCATGATGGCAATAGAAATTGATCCGTGCGTAAGTGCCGACTCAAACATAACAAGCCTAAGGTTACGCCTGGGATTTGAGTGGAGACGAGAGCGGACTTCGTAGGAGTTGGTAGTTAACTTTGGCATGATTTTCTTCCTTTCTGAAAAGAGTTGTTAAGGTGCTTAAAGTACCTGTGCTAGCGTAGAGCTTTTGGCGCTACATTAGCACGGAATGGTTAGCCGCTTTTTAAGATCTGCGGCTAGATAAGTCCCGAAGGCAAGCTCCGGGACTTATCTAGAAATCATATTATACGTCGTAAGAAAAGTTATTTCGATAGTGATAATTCCCGCACATCTTGAAGCGTTGACAAAACGAAGCCATTAAGGTTGGCCTCTGTTAGCTGCTGATAGTGTGCGAAAATTATGCTACACATACTACCATTGTAGCACAGGTTATGCTTTTTGTCAATACTAATTAGATTTTTCGACGACTTGGAAGGTCCCGTAGGCAAAAATCTGATCAGCAGGGACGCCTTGGTCGAGGAGATGTTGGATGATGGCGCCGGCGACAGCAGAGAGGAGGAGCTTAGCGACTGGAGAGAAATCGGTCATTTGGTTAATTTTTGTAGCCTCCATTTCGCCTAAGCTATAGGTTCGGCCAGTGAGCTCACCGAAATATTCGCTGGCTGCCCAGATGATTTCGCCGGTAATCGGAGGCTTAGCGGGCGAGTTGACTTGATAGGTTATCCTGGTCATTATTATTCCCTTTCTAGATTATCTTATAATACGCTGGCTATTGGACTTTGACACAGGCGGCGCCGAGGAGCTTGGCAAGGGGGCCGGTGAGTTCGTCGGTAGCTTCGACGCGGAAGGGGAGGCGGATGGGGCGCTTGCCGGATTCGTCTTTGAGGACCATGACAACTTCCTGGACGCCGGGGTTTCGCTCGCAAAGGTGGCGGATTTCGTTCAGGATTTCGAGATTGTTCGGATCTTCGATGAGGACGTAGAGGCACTCGTTGCGG
>CAOQNC010000051.1:0-1848 GCA_948511255.1 uncultured Candidatus Saccharibacteria bacterium
CAAAGTCCGAATTAATAAATCCCAATAAATATAGGCCGCAAAATTGCCAATGTGAGGCTGACTATAAACAGTCGGGCCACAAGTATAAATTTTAACTTCGCCGGCATTAAACGGCGTGAAAGTTTCGACCTTGCGGCTTAAAGTATTATATAGTTTCAGTTTGTTTGCTGGCATTTTTCAGAACCTTCTTTATCTCTGCTAATATTTTAGCACGTTTCCCGACCGAAATGTCATGTTGGCCAATCACGCTGATATAAGTAATATAGCGCGAGTTTTGCTTGGCGGCGCGCTTCAAATTCGAACGCATGACGAGCGGATCGAAATGACCGTGAATAATGGCGGTCGGGATGCGGATTTTGGTATAAGTTTGGTAGTTTTTACGGTTTAGAATGACTTGCTCCATAGATTTCGCAAAGGCGGCGGTGTGGATATAAGTGCTACGAAAACTACTGAAGCGCTGGACAAGGTGCGCAAGAACGTCGGCGGCCGGAACCTCGGTCGCAATCTTGTGAAGCGAGCCATAGGTTTTTGTATAGGCTTTATCAGGAAGACGGGCAAGCTCTTCGGCCATCAAAACTGGTGGCGAGACAAGGACAAGTTCGGCAAGTTCGACGCTGGGATGAAAATTCGTGGCATAATCAGCGGCAATCAGCGAGCCCATGGAGTGCCCGACAAGGACGACTGGAGCTTTGACGTGGAGATGTTTCAAAGCTTGGTCAAGCGCCTGGTCATAATCAAGATAATCATAGTCGAGCCAATCGGCACGAAGTGACTTGCCGAAGCCGAGTAGGTCGAGAGCGACGAGACGAACTTTCTCGAGATCGGGGTCTCTCGCGAGTTGCTTCAAGGTCGTGCGCCAGGTGTCAGAGGTAGCAGAAATACCGTGGAGAAATACTACGGTCAGTTCCGGTTTTTTGACTTTACGATCATAAGTTGCCTTGAGACGAACGGGAACCCGGAAACACTTGTGCCAGACCCAAGTGAATGCATTATAGAGTTTTTGCGTTAGCATTATGCCGCCGGCTCGGAAGCGTTATCGGAGAGGCTTTGCTGGGCAAGTTTTTCAGCGCGGGCAGCTTCGAGAAGTCCCGGCATAATTCGCACAACATCGGCGACCACTTCTTCATAGCTCGTATCGTAAGTACGGAAGCCAGCAGCGTAAGGATGGCCGCCGCCGCCGAAATAACCAGCAATTTGCTCGGCGATCGGCTCGGCGGTGCGAACTTTGCCGGTGACTTTGCCGTCGGGATAAGTCTTAATCGCGATAGCAACCACCACGCCTTCAATCAAGCGCATTTCTTCGAGAATCAGAACGTTCGGGTTGTATTCGTTGGAGTAAGCCTGGATTTCTTCGAACGGAATATGAATAGTCGCTAGTTCCCCGTCGAGCGAATACTCAATGCGTTTAATCAAATCGGCTTTGTAGTCGAGAATGCGCGGAGATTTTTTCATAAAATCGCGGCGGCGTTCATCAAGCTCGGCGGGATTTGCGCCGAGGTCGATTAACTCAGCCATGGTATGCATAGTTTCGGAAGTGACAGAAGCGCTGACAAGGCCGAGCGTATCAGAGGAAATCGCAGCGTAGAGAGCTTCGGCAGCTTCTTTCGGAACAGTCAAGTTGTCTGCCTTGGCAATTTGAAAAATCAGGTCAGCACAAGCCGGGCGCGGTTCGATAATAGCTTCATGCGGAAAGTCGAGGTCATCCTCCGTCTCATGGTGATCGATGACGAGAACGGGTTTATTATAAAGCGAATTGCGAATTGCGACATCGTCGAGAAGTTTCGAAAGCAAGACTGCTGCGGCAGTATCGACGATAATATAACCGTCGGCTTTGTAGTCGAATTCGTT
>CAOQNC010000051.1:1858-4666 GCA_948511255.1 uncultured Candidatus Saccharibacteria bacterium
TTCGTGACGCGCGACCAATCCGGGAAATAGCGGAGATAAGTCGGCAAGTCGACCGGACAATAAAGTGAGTTCTCGGTGTCTTTCAAAATATAATCAAGCGCAATTGCGGAGCCGAGCGAATCGCCGTCGGGATTCTCGGCCTGAATAATACAAATGCGCTTTTTGTCGGCTAAAAACTGAGTGAACTTCTGATACATATATATTATTATATGCTACCTTCGGGGTTTTGTCGACTTCGAGGAAGACTTGGCGGATTTTGGAGTTGTTTTAGTAAACTTTGAGGAAGTTTTGCGAGAGGTTTTGGCAGATTTATGGGAAGTTTTGCGGCGAGTGGATTTCTTCGGTTCGTAGTTCGGGAAGGCCTTGGCGATGCGGCGACTGAGGCGGCCTTTCTCCATGATGATTGCGTGGACGCGCTCGGAGATTTCTTCGGTAGCGTCGCGCTCGACGGTGCCGACGGTGACGCGGAAGCCGAAAATCAAAATTAGCGAGCAAACAACGTCGACAACAAAAAGGAAGGCAAGAATAAGAGCGATGATATTGAGCAGCTCGGGGTTAACGCTATCAAAAGCGGCGAAAAGAAGCGGGTTAAAAACGCGGACGATCAGAACGCCAGCAACGCCGAAGCCGAGCAAGGCACCGAGACAGATGCGACCGTTGATATTGAAAGGCTGGTCGGAGTAATCCCACCAGCGCACGCGGAAGATTTTTTCCATGAGAAAACTAGTCATGTATTCTAGGAGCGCTGCGCCTACAACGGAAACGCAGAAAATCGCGATAAGATTCTCGACCTGACCGATAGCTAGGGTTCCGACGAGCGCGCCAACACCATAAATCGGGCAAATCGGGCCGATGAAGAATCCTCGATTGGTCAGGCGACCCTTTTGGAGTAAAGTGACGATAAGTTCCATAGCCCAGCCAGCACAGGAATAAGTTAGAAAAAGTAAAAACCAGGTAGCGGGGCTGTGCTCGGAAAAAGTTTCCATATTAGACCTCAATATCTCCAATCATTTTAACGCTTTCGGCTTCCGGCAAAGTCTCGACAGACTTCAACTTGCGCTCAATTTGACGAGAAGTGGTAGAAGCAGAATCGATTTTGTTGACGGTTTCTTGGAGTTTTTTCTTGGTCGCATCGAGGAGGTCGCCAAATTTTGAGAATTGAGTTTTGACGGCGCCTAGGGTTTGCCAGACTTCGGCGGAGCGTTTTTCGATCGCAACAGTGCGGAAACCCATGGTGAGACCGGAAAGAATCACCGGCAAGGTCGAGGGCGAGCAAATCGTAACGTTCAACTTCTGACGAATCTCGTCGAAAAGCCCGGGGATGCGGAGGATTTCGGCATAGAGGCTTTCGGTCGGGACAAACATGACGCCAAAATCGGTCGTCGCAGGAGGATCGAGGTATTTGGTGGCGATTTTCTTGGCTTGTTCCTTGACGTCGGTCGCGAGGGCTTTGCGCAGAGCCTCGATTTCAGCTTTGTCACCACGATCATAAGCCTCGATAAGCCGAGCGTAATTCTCGACTGGGAACTTTGAGTCAATCGGCAAAAGGACTTGGTTCTCGCCTTGGCCGGGCATTTTAATCGCGAACTCAACCCGGTCATTGCTGCCGGCTTTCGTTAGGGTATTCTCAAGATATTGATCTTTGGTCAAACTATCGGAAATAATGTTGCCGAGCTGAACTTCGCCCTAAATCCCGCGAGTTCTGATGCCTTCCATGACTTTCTTCTAGTCACCTACGCCGTGCGCAAGATTACGCATTTCACCCAGGCCTTGATAAACCTGGGTGAGCTGACCGGAGATATGCTTGAAACTATTATTGAAGCGTTCCTCGACGGACTTTTGTAGCTTTTCGTCAACCGTGAGGCGCATTTCCTCCAACTTTTTCGAGTTGTCGTCTTGGAGGCTTTTGACGCGAGTGTCGACAGTTTTCTGGATAAGTTGTAAGTTGTCGGAAAGTTCTTTGCGGCTGTCCTGTAAGTTCGTCGTAATCTCGCGGCGGTTTTCGCGGAAGGCATCTTCAATTTTTGGGGTGAGTTTATCGAGTTGGCCTTCGACTCGAATAAGGCGTTCTTCAAGCTTCGTTGTATCGACACGAGCGACGGGCTTTCTGGCAATCAAAATCACAAGTAAGCCGAGATTGATAAGCAATAAGCCGATTAGCGTAAGCTCCATATGTGCTATTATAGCACATATTAGTTTCGTTGGTCTCTAATAATGTTTTTGCTGCAAAGGTAGGTGATGAGGAAGTAGCCGCCATAGATGGCGCCGAGGATGATGGCAACGGCGGGCAGGGCGCTGGTGATGTCGATACCGCCGAGGCTAATCAAGACGACGTCACAGAATTGAAGGCCAAAGACAGCGTGGAGAATTGCGATGAGGAGCGGGAAAAGGAAGAAGATGAAAATCTGCCAGAAGAGTGCGCGGTTTAGCATCTTTTCGCTGGCGCCGATTTTGCGGAGAACGGTGTATTTCGCGCGGTTGTCGCTGCTTTCGGAAAGTTCCTTGAGGGCGAGGACGGCGGCGCTGGAGATGAGGAAGATGATGCCGAGATAAAGCCCGACGAAGGTGACGAGAGCGGAAGTGCCGACATTATTATCGATGAGGTCCTGGCGCGACTCGACATCAAAGTAATAGATGCCGCGGTTGCTGCCGTTATAATTATAGACCGCGCTTTCTTCGTCAGGCTCGTCGTCGCTATAGAAACGGTTGTTGACACCGTAGAGGATGCGCTCGGCGGCCTCGGGATCGACGTCGGTTTTGTAGTTCGCGAGGAGGACTTCACGGCGCGATTCAGCTTCGGCGGCGAGG
>CAOQNC010000052.1 GCA_948511255.1 uncultured Candidatus Saccharibacteria bacterium
ACTGGGTCTACACTAAATAACCTCATGAACACCGCCCGTATCATCTCCGAGCTCCGACAAGGCAATCTCGTCATCACGCCCACCGACACCGTCTATGGGATTTTAGCCGACGCCACCATTCCTGATATCGCCGCAAAAGTCTCCGCCGCCAAACGCCGCGACCAACGAAAGCCTCTCCTCTTGCTTATGAACGACCCCGGCATGGTACACGCCTACACAAGCAAGCTTAATCCGCTCGAAGAAGGCCTCGTTCAAAACTTCCTCCCTGGTCCGCTCACCATTCTCCTCCCAAGAAACGACCAGATTTTCGACCAAATCACCGCCGGCAGCCCTCTCGTCGGCGTCCGCATTCCCGACCACGCCGAGCTCCTCGAAATCATCCGCGAAGTCAGGCATCCGCTCGTCTCCACTAGCGCCAACCTCGCCGGCGAGCCTCCCATCACCAACCCTAGCCAAATTTCGCCCGCCCTCCTCGAGCATATCGCTTACGTCGAAGACGCCGGCACCATCAGCAGCACCCCGTCCACCCTCGTCAAAGCCGAAGGCGACAAACTCAAAATCCTCCGCTCCGGCTCTCTCGCCGCGCAACTCCTCGACCGCTACCCCGCCACAAACTAGCCTCAAACCACAACAAGTATTGACAAAAATCCTCATCTGTGATAAAATAGACGGATGGGGGGTAGTTTTTTAACACTTTTTGTAGTTCAAAATCAGAAAACATCCTCAAATTGCCCCGCAAGACCGCGAAACATCCGCAAATACCTCTAAAACCGCAAAAACCCTGAAACTCCGCAAAATCTCACAAAAACTTCAAACCTACACCTTCAGCCAACTTCAGAAATCGAAAGGAGTTCTCTATGCGCTTCCAAGGTCCCGCCATCCAACTTCTGGATGACATTTATCAAGCCGCTCGTGCCAGCATCCTCGAGCAATCCTCGTCGACCACATTCATCGACAACTGCCTCAACATCATGCTGGAGCCGCTCTCTCCCGAAGCCTGCGTCTGGATTGATACCAATTTCTACCGACTCGACGACAGCGTCGGCTACGCGCTCTTCCGCCAAATCTCCCCCGAAATCAAGCTCGACCTGACCTTCCGTGCGCTCCATTATAGCCGGTCCAGCCAAGCCATCGCGTGTCTACTCGACCCGCACCTCGACAATCCGACCAACTCGTCCGCCGCGGCCAAGCGCCTCCACGTCGTCGTCCAGCACCCGCACGAGCTAAACGACTTCCTGGATCTCTACATCGCTGTTGCCGGCACACATAGCGCGGGCAATCAAGTCGGCCTCGATGCCGCCGTCGACGCTGCGACCCGCTTCTGGGCGAAGTTCGATCCCTACTACCACGTCGCCGAAATCTCCTGACGCACCATCAGCAAGCAAAAACCCTGAACTACCGCACCTTAAAGAGCCTGGCGCACCGCGCCGGGCTCTTTTCTTATAGCGATCTCAATCAACCCCGCTAACAACTTCCAGAAACCCCAAAACTTTGCTATGATTATATAATATATATGTCACCAAAACTCAACCAACCGAGCGCGCAAAAATCTCACTTAAACAAAAGTGAAGTAGGAACATCAGTTCCTACTTCTGATGGTCTCCATCAGAAAAACCAACAGCCAAAAAATCCAGCCAACCATCCAAAACGCCAGCAGCACCAGCTCAAAATCTCCTCATTCTGGATCATCCTCTGGATCGCGCTCTCCCTCATCAACATTATCTTCGGTCTCATCGCGCCCGATCACGACTTTCTCACTCTCTTCCGCGTCGGCGGCATCGCCCTCTGCCTTCTCTACGTCGCCAAAACCTTCCCAAAAGATTACCTCCTCCTCGCCGCCATGTTCACGACTTGTATCTCTGACATCATCCTCGCCTTCAACAACACCTCTGAATTCGGCCTCATCACCTTCCTCGCCACCCAAATCATCCACCTCTTCCGCCTCACCGGCGACCGCTCCCACCGCCCAATCACCGCCTTCGCTTGCTTTTCCGGCGCGCTCATCCTCCTCGACCTCTGTTTTTCGCTCATTCCGCTCCTCTTCCTCATCGTCGGCCTCTACGCCATCACCATCACTATGAACGTCCTCGCTAGTTATCGCTGGCACCGCCAAGACCCGCACAACCTCCTCGCGACTTTCGCCGCCGTCGGTTTCACGCTTTTCGCGTGCTGCGACCTCTGCACCGCCGTTTCCTATCTCTCGCCCGTCTCCGTCCTCCCCGCCTTTTTCTACGTCCCAGCCAACTTCTTCGCCTGGTTCTTCTATTACCCCTCCCAAGTTCTCATTTCGAACAGTAGCAAACTCCCTCCCGAACCAAAAGGACCGAAAACGCCGAAAGAGCCGAAAAAGTCTCTCCGAAGCAGCAAAAGTATGCTATAATAATCTCAAAAGAAGGTAAATGTTAAATGGAGGTATATGGAAGGTAAAAAATCACATTCACCCAGCGCTGGCCAACGCGCAATTCTTGTCTTCGGCGCACCCTGTAGCGGCAAAACCACATTCAGTAAGCAATTCGCTACCCAGTTTAACGCCACATTCTATGATTTGGATGCTTTGAAACAAGAGCACAACCTCTCTCGTCAATTCATTTTGCTCCTCGTCTCCGAAATTGCGAAGACCGGCTCGACTCTCGTCCTCGAAGGCGGCAACGACACCGAGAAAGACCGCCGCGAGCTCGCCGAGATTCTCCGCGCCGCCGGCTACACCCCGACTTTGATCTGGATCCAGACCGACGTCAGCACTATCCGCGCCCGCCTGAAGAATAAGTTGAAATCCGTCGAGAAGGCAAAGGTCGCCTACGACAGCCGGATCAAAGCTCTTGAAGCTCCATCCGACGCCGAAGCCCCGATCGTCCTCTCCGGCAAGCACACTTATCATACCCAGCTTAAACAAGTCCTGACTCAGCTTTAGTCCTGATGTCTATTGTTTGTCTCGCCGGCGCTAAACCCGCCGCTAGCCTCGATACCAACAAAACAGGGAATTACTAGCCGCATGATTATCAATGATTCCGAGTTTGGCGAAGTAATTGTCCGCAAAAACGCGCTCTCGAAAAGCGTGCGGTTTTCAGTCGCGCCTTCCGGCCGACTTCAGATGTCCGTTCCTAGCCACACTAGCGATTTTCTCGCTAAGCGCTTTTTGAACGTCAACCGCGCCCTTATCCGCGAAAAAATCCCCCTCGGCAGCCCCGAAACCCAGCGCGCCCGCGACGCCAAGAAGAAAATCCTCATGAAAAAGGCGAAAGAATACCTCCCCTATCGCCTTGAGTACTATGCCAAGCTCTACGGCTATAGCTATGATAAATGCCGCCTGAGCCACGCCGCCACCCGCTGGGGCAGCTGTTCCTCAAACCGCACCATCTCTCTCAATATCGGCCTTATGCAAGTCCCCGAACCGCTTCGCGACCACGTCATCATCCACGAGCTTGCCCATCTAAACCACCTCGACCACTCCGACGCCTTCTGGGCCGAAGTCGCCACCCACGACCCCCGCTATAAAGAACACCGCAAAAAACTCAAAGCCTTCTCCCCCGGCGTCTAGCCGTCCAAGCCCAACTTCAAAAACAACTACCCAACCTTCTCCGCGCCAAGTCCAGCAATATGCTTCCAGTTCACGAAAATACAAAACGGCACTGTGAGAAACATTAGCCCAAGAAATCCAGCCAATTCCCAGTTTACCGCACAAAGCATCACCTTCGGCATTTCCGGTAAGCTAAACGCCGTCATAAATAGCGTCCCTAGCAACTCCTGATTAAGCATGCTATAAATTAACGTAATTAGAAACGCTAAGCCCAAAGCAAACATCGCCGCTCCGCATACCAGCATCCCGAAATATACAAAATAAATCCCATAAATCTGACGCGACGTCGCGCCTAAACTATAATATAGTGCGATGTTTCGTTTTTCCTGATCAATCAAACGAATTGTTGTAAAAATTACAACAATTACTGCCACCACCGCCAAAATTCCGCACGCGATATTCGTTATCAGCCTCATTACATTAAATACATATTGGGTATCCGGCGCCATGCCCGCTAGCGTTGACGCCGAATATTTCTTTCCCGCCCGCTCCACGTTCAAGAAAGCCGCGTCACCCTCCTCAAAATAACAATAAGCCTGCTCCGCGTTCCCAAAAACCACAATCAGCCGCGTCACATCGCCCACGGCCTGTGCATTTTCGGTCCACTCCCCGTCATCATCTAACGCAAAAGGTGTTGCGCTCGATACATTTATCATCTCTAGCAAAGGGTTCAATAAGCTTGTATTATTCTTTTCTACAGACTTAAACGATAAGTTATACCCCGCAAAACTTCCTGGAGCTAACCCCGCCACGACCAACTTCTGTCCCAACTTATCCTCAAAAGTTTTCCCAATCAAGGCCTCGCGGAACTCTTGATAACTTCGCACCTTCGAGCCGACCGAGTTCGTCTCCGCAGCGTATTTCCTGCCTAGCAGCTGCTCGCCCATCGCCGTCGAAACCAAAACCGGTGCCGCATCTTCCGGAATATCATCAATATCTATCTCGATCGCCTCCGTCAGATACTCCGGAGCTAAAACTACGCTTCCGTTCGTCCCATAAATCCGCACATCGCCGACAATCTTCCCGCCAAATCGCTCGACATCCTGTACAAT
>CAOQNC010000053.1 GCA_948511255.1 uncultured Candidatus Saccharibacteria bacterium
GCAATAAGTATGTGCTATATCGTTTCCTGCGTTATAATTCGCAGACAAGTTGACTTATTTTGGCGGTTGCGGAGGCCGGGGCGGAGTGAACCTGAGAGATTCGAGAAAGCCCAAACTCTATCATCATTGTAGAGTTTTATTTTTCTCCGCCCATGTTAGCCCGTTCCCAAACTCTATAGCCGTTGTAGAGTTTTACCTGGCGATGCAGCGGACGGAATTGCCGTTTCGCCTATTTTCTAAATTATAGGATGCATTGATCAATTGGCTATCATAAAATTGAAGATTATAGGCTGTTCCTGTATTTGATGTTGGCGTAGACGACCAATAGAGCCCCAGCTTGCCAGCATACGAGAAGAGGTTATCATTCATATATACAACTCCCCCGCGCACAAAATAGTAGGGTGCGCTAGTGAACTTTGCGACGTCGGTGCCAATGCCGCTAGCAGAAATAAGTTTTTGGAACTCGCCACCAGACGCGCTCGTCGGCAGTCTCCATCCTTTCGGACAAATGGAACTCGTCGCCTGGCCGTCAGTAATCGCGCCGCCAGTCCCGGCCGTTGCTGCGTTCCATTGATAGTGATTGCCTAAGACGTAATGTGCAAACCCGTCATTATTGGCTACCGTAGGAACGGAAGTAGGAGTAAATTGCTCAGGGCAGCTGGCTACGCTACTCTGTTTAAAGCCGCAATCCAAAGATTGAGTTGGCTGGGTAATCCGATAATCACCCAAGCTCCAAGACCTTTGGCCGAGGTCGTTGGCTAAAATCGTTTCAGCGTTCACTACCGTTGCCGTCGTGTATTCCGGCATCCAACTCGCCGTCACATCACTGTCTTCCGGCGTTAACGCAACATCTGTCGATAGGTCTAGGTCAAGGTTCTGCGTCATCCAACACCGATTGTCCGCCAGCTTCGTCACCCAATAATACTTTCCATCCCGCGCATCCTTCAGCTGTTTCGTGGCAAGTTGCGGCGTATTCTCGCAGACCGCACTCGCCATCTCTTGCATCTCGTCAATATCCATCAAAGTTAGCTGATACGGACTACTCACGACGCTTAAGGTTACCTGGTTCTGATAAGTATCCGCCGGCAGACTGTTATCAATCTTCGCCGCAAACCCTAGCGCAAACGTTTTATTCTCACTACCAATCCTAGAGTTATTATTCGTAAAGATTGTGTCTCCTTGTCCTTTAGAAACTGCCTTATAAGTCGCATCCTCCGCGATACTCGCCCCTTCCGCTGACGTATAGCCCCAAGTATTATCCTGTAAGTTATCAAAACTCACTTCGCCCGATACTCCCGGAATTGTCACGTCCTTATTCCTCGCGCCAACCAAGTTTGTATCACTACTTCCGAGATATACGCTATACCCTCCTGAGTTCGTCACACCAACATTCGCTAATACAGAAATCAATCCCGACGCCCCAGCCGCATTAGTTGGTGATAAAGTCGTATTTCCTGATGTTGGTGCAAATGATATATTAACTGCCGAAGTAAGCGAACCATTCGTAAGTTCTTCTGTCGTCAAAGCATGCACATTCTCACACGCCGGGCTAATTGCCAATAACCCTAATCCGACCAGCCCCAGGCAACTTATCCTCCCCGCAATCCTCCCTATGGTCACTCCCACATCTTTAACTTTTACATTTTGGCTCTTTCGCATCACGGCCCTCCTTTTAGGTTTATACACCCCAGGCGGAGCCGACCCTATATACAAAAACGACACCGCAGTGGGTGTTCAAGCCTACTAATGAGCCAATCTTGTCGTAATCGAACCAAAACTGTACGCATTGTCTGCGGTGCCGTTTCCGGCATACACTAATATTCGATTACTTAAATTAGCTCAAAAGGGCTATTCCAAACTATAAAAATAAATTGGCTACTTTTGTATTAGTAAACTTGAACACTTCCATTATACCGCACATTTTTATTTTGCGCAAACAAAATCAACGTATACTTATTTCGCTTCCGCTATGTTGAGAGTTCTTCTCTTCGTCGTTTGCCTCATTGAGCGCATCCGAATCAAAATAGCCCCAATCCGCAGGGACTAGGGGCAAAAAGCTAACTTAATCCTATCCTAGCAAGTTTTTAGTAAAATGTCTATACTTTTCGCCCGCTCACGCTAAAAACTCTAAAAATATGCTATAATTATTATGGAATATGATGAAATTACAGTTCCAAACCCGTGATTTTTGTTGTGCAGTGCTGATTGCGCTCTTCGGCATCTTTTTGGTGTTCAGCTTTTTCGCGAAGCAAGGCTCGGCTTTTGCCGACGAAGAAAACGCAGCCGCCGCGAGTAGTGAACATTTCATCACCATCTATGACCAAGGCTCGGTTCGCACCGTCAAGTCCGCTACCGCGACCGTCGCTGAAGTTCTCGAGGGCGCCGCGGTTGAAATTGCTGAGACTGATATCGTCGAGCCAGCTCTGGACGAAACCATTAATGGCGATTACAACATCAATATTTATCGCGCTCGCCCAGCTTTCGTAGTTGATGGAGTCGACCGCCGTTTTGTCATGACCGCGAGTTACGACCCGAAGCAGATCGCTATCGAGGCCGGTCTTACGGTTTACGACGGCGATATCGTGGCGACCGAATTCAACAACAATTTCCTCGAAATGGGCGCCGCCTCGACTTATAAAATCGAGCGCAGCGGCGGGCGGACGCTGACCGTCGAAGAGACTATTGCTTATACGACCGAAACCCGCTACGATTATAATCTTGCTAAGGGTCAGACCGTGCTTGAACAAGCCGGCTCCGACGGTCGCCGCTCGAGTGTTTACGAAATTCAATTCGAGAATAATGTTGAAGTCTCGCGCACGCTCTTGTCGGAGACTGTTATCCTCGAGCCGGTTCCGGAAATTATCACCGTCGGCGCGAAAGTTTCTATCCCGCCGGAATATAGTCAATGTGCCAGTTGGGCGCGCGAAGCCGGCGTCGCCGAGGAGAACCTTGAAGCCGCTATTGATTTGATTTATCGCGAATCCGGTTGTCGTGTCGACGCCACGAACCCATCTTCCGGCGCTTATGGCATCCCGCAATCTCTCCCTGGCAACAAGATGGCTGCCTTCGGCTCCGACTGGGAAACAAACCCGGTCACCCAAATCCGCTGGATGGAGAACTATGTCGTCATTCGCTATGGCGGCTGGCAACAGGCTCTCAATTTCTGGTGGTGTACTGGAGTCTGCTATAATAACTTCGGCCCCGTCACGAAGAACGGATATTGGTATTGATGAAAAATAACAAGTCCCTCGGTCAGCATTGGCTCAAGAATCGTACCATTCTTGATGAAATCGCCGACCTTGCGTTGCCTGACGAGCCGCAAAAACCGGCCGGCTCGCCAAGCCCTGAAGCTCCCAAGCTCTGTCTCGAAATCGGCCCCGGTCTCGGCACGCTAACATCTAGCTTGCTGAAACGCTTTCAGAAAGTTATCGCTATTGAGTTCGATCCCGAGCTCGCTCGCAAACTCCCCGGTTCTTTTCCAGGCAAAAACCTTGAAGTTATAAACCAAGACATCCTTGCAACCGACTTATCGAAACTCGTAGGGAACGAGCCTTATTCTGTCGCTGGAAACATCCCATATTATATTACTTCTCCCATCATCAAAAAACTTCTTGAAACCTCACCGAAGCCACAAAAGATTTCTCTACTTATTCAAAAAGAAGTCGCCGAGCGCATTGCTGCTGACGCTGGCGACCAGACTTTATTATCTCTAACTGTCCAGAATCTTGCCGAAGTTGAGCTTGGTCCGGTCGTCCCAGCTGCTGAGTTTACTCCTCCGCCAAAAGTCGACAGTCAAGTGCTTGTTCTCACTCCGCTCCCCGAACCGCAAATCAACCCCGCTTGCCTCGATCTCGCAAAAATCGGTTTTTCTAGTCCGCGCAAAAAACTTGCCGCCAACCTCTCCTCGGTTAATCTCGACGTCATCAATCCCGCCCTTGCCAATCTTTCCAAAACCGATTGGCATCAAATTCTCGAGCAGAATGGTATCAACCCTGACGCTCGCGCCGAGGGTCTTAGTCTCTGGGACTGGGAGACTCTTGCCAACTTCCAGCCTTCTTGATAAAACCTTCGCGATAAACTTACGAAAATCGAAAACTCGCGCAAAAACTCATCAACAAAACTTCAGAATAATCATAAGAACTATTGCACAAATCGAAAAACTGCGCTACAATAGAACCAAATAAGTCATGTAAAACCAAAACCGAATGGGAGAAAAGGGGAAACAATGAATCCGCAATCTTCGAGGTCATCGGTTGCGCTTGGAGCTGTGCCAGTCGCTCCAAAGCCAGTGCCGAACCCGATCACAACCAATATGCCGCAGTTTGGCTCTGCGCCTGGTCTAACTAATACCGACGGTGTACCGACTTTGCCGCCAGTTAGTCCCGGCACGACCCAACCGCTTGCTCCTGCCCCGAGCCCTGCCCCCGCCCCGGCTCCAGTCTCTGCCATGCCGCAGTATATGAA
>CAOQNC010000054.1 GCA_948511255.1 uncultured Candidatus Saccharibacteria bacterium
CTACCGCCGCTTTCACCTCAGGCCCAGTCACTTCATCAATAAAGTTCACCGCTGAACCCGGCAGCAACCCCGCCAAAGTCTCCGCCACCACCCTAAGCGACAGCTTCTCATCCTTCCCCTCCGGCCGCCCCATATGCGACATCAAGATCAACTTCTTTGCCCCATTCTCCAGCAAATACCGCAGCGTCGGCAGCCCCTCCCGAACCCGAAAGTCGCTCGCAACCGCCATTTTCCCCTCATCCGTCACCGCGAGCGGCACATTATAATCCGTCCGCACCAGAACCACTTGATCCTTCACATCCACATCCCGCACCGTCTTTTTCTCGAACATCTTTCCTCCTTACAATAATCTTAAATCACCGCATTATCGCGATATCGATAACTTCTAGTTTAGCTTCTCCGTCATAATCGAGAGATCCGCCTTACCCGACAAACTTCGAAGCCACGCCGAAAACTCCTCCAGCCGATCCTCCTTGTCCGTCATGATAATTCCCTGCTTCTTCGTCGCACTATCGACATATATAATTATATACTCACTCCCGTAAGTTTCATCAACTCGCGTCGTAATCTTAAACGTCTCTCCGCCAAAAACCACATTATACTGATAAGTCACATCTGGTTGGTCTCGAAGTTTTTTCAAACTTGTTTCATCAACCGTCGCCGCAAACTCTTCCGGACCTTCATCTTCGTCAACAATTACTTTCCCGAGCACGCCCCGAATCTTCTGCGAAGTTGTCGCTCCGAAGGTATAATCCAACTGGTATGCATTATTCCACGACAACTCCATCGTCAAAACATTCACGCATCCTGTCTGGCTCGCATAAATCCGCAAATCCTTCGGCGCACAAGTAATCAAAATTGGATATCCACCCAAATTCGGATTATTCTTCTCCGGCGACCAACTCAACTGTACTTTATACGATTGCTCCACCGCCGGAACATCCACAATAAAGTTACCCGCATAAATCTTCAAATCCTCGTCATACCCATAGTCTACCGTACCTTCACGCACCAACGCCCCCGATTCTGGCGGCTCACCATCGCTTATATTATCCACCAAAATCCCATACAGCTGCGAGAACAACTGGTCTTTCTGATCTTGTGGCAACTTCTTATCCACTATCTCGATATTGTCGATCCGCGTCTCTGGCCCATATGGATTCTTCCGGAAGATCTGCATCAAACTCACGACCAACAGTATTACCACTACCGCCCCCACTATCACCACTCCAACCGTCAGCGGATTTAATTGTATTTTTCCTTCTTTTGGCGGCATTTTCCTCCTTTTTAGAATTACACCAAATTATGCGCGATCATGAGCCATGCTAAAAACTCGACAAATCCGACTGATTCAAGATTGACTCAAGATAGACGAAAGTATCTCCATATTTATCGTTCACGAAATAGCTCAGATCACGCATCACAACATACGCCTGCGTGCTCGGATAAGCCGCCTCAACCGTAATCACCTTATCACCCTCGACGCCAACAACTACGCCCGTGTGCCCGCAAAGATAACCATCATCACACACCGTCTCGCCATTCGTAATCGAAAATACAGCATACGGACGTGGCTCCGTCCCCGTCGGCAAGCCTTCATTCTGCGCCAAATTATTCGCCACATCTTTTCCATTACCCCAAGCACGCGAAGTTCGTCCTACACTTGTAAATCTCTGCACAAAGAACGCTGAGAACGACACACAGTTCGTTTTTCCGAACGGCAACCCCCAATAACTCGCATCGACTTCACTGCCATTATAGTAATCCGCCAACTTCTGCGCCTGCGACTCATTCATGCCCCCTTCGACCAGACCCAACGAATCGCAAGCCCCAAGCAACTCTCCGCTTGCGCCTACCGAATTCGCGATGATCTGCGCAAACAGTTCCTGCCCTTCTGCGTTCGGATGAATACCATCACTTCCAAGATAAGTCGTCGCCTGCGACTCAACCGCCGCACTCCAGTCCGCAATCGAAACGTTCTTATTATCATTCTTTACTTTTGCGAGCACATTGTTGTTCGCAGTATAATCATTCGACGTTGTCCAGTTCGTTACGAAAATCACCTTTCGCGAAGAACCAGCCAAATCCACAACTTCCTGCGCCTGGTCTAGCGTGAAGTTCCCGTTCGTCCCCAACGCATAAACCAACGTATCTCGCAAAGTTCCATTCTCTACGAGCTCGCGCAAAATCGTGATACCACCCGGGTTATCCGATGTGCCTGTATAAAACTGTTTTGACACCTGAGCATGAATATCCACTCCCGGCAACTTTTGTTCGAGCTGCGAAGTCGACCCTACTGTAATCGAATCTCCAATAATCGTCACCTTCGACCCGTCGACCTTCGTACTCCCCGTCACCGGTCCGCTAGAACTCGACATCCGCTGCACATAATCCAACCAGCCGGCCGCATTCCTGCTCCTATTATTCGCTGCCCCTTCTTTATCCCCTGGCCGTTCCATAATCCAGACAAAAATCCGCGTCGCATCTTCCGCCGATTGCGCCGCGTCCATTGCCTCATGAGCTGTCATATCGCTACTGATATAGCTCAGCCCCATCGTCCCCCCAAGATTACGATAGCCGCCTACTTTTGTCGTCTCAAACTCGCTACTTGCTCCGAAGAAGAAATCTAACTGCACACCCAACCAAGCATCAATCACTTCCATCGGTACCGATTCTTTCGGAAAACCCGTTGCGCTATCGTAATAAGTATATTTTATATTGTAATAATCATTGAAATAATTCGCCGTCCGCGGATCGCTTCGCAACGGATCCGTAATCTTACTCTTCGGCGTAAACTGCGCAATTCCATAGCCCGGACCGGACTCAGAATCACTTTGAAAGCGAAACGGGTTGAATGCTGACTCGCCCTGGAAGTTCGCTAGAATCCCCGCAATCCCATTATCCGACAACACGAAACCGGTTGGATTATTACCTTTCAGGTAACTTACCACTTTCGCCATAATCGTGTCACCGTCCAGATTACCGGAATAGCACAACGCCCCACCCCCCTGGGGGTTGTAATAATAGATTCCGTTCTGATTGAACATGTTCAGTACCGAATCAGAAAGAGCTGCCGATGCCGAACCAGCCGGAATCAACGCTAATACTAGCGTTAAGAGAAAACAAACAATCCGCTTCGCTATTTTCATTAGACGTATCGCACCTTAATCGTATCAGTTCCACGCTTATCTTTATCGCCAGAGACCAACACAACTTTCAGTTCTTCCTTGCCGTCTTTTAGCTGCAAATAGCCAGAATCCTTCAATTCTTTCGCCAAGTCGAGACCATAAGTCTCCGAATACGGTCGCACAAACGCCGAGTTCGCATACATCAAACCGAGCTGGTTCGCCACACGCTGGTTCGGAGTTACCGAAATAATCGGCAAATTCGGCCGTTGCGCCGCCATTGCCCGCGCAGTCGCGCCGCTCGCCGTCTGGCAAAGAATCAAATCCGCATCAATATTCTCCGCCAAGCGTGCTGCCGCCGCCGACAAAGCATCGTAGGTATGATTATCAGTCTCCGGATCACGCGGCAAAGGCAACATCATCGAATGATTCTGTGTATAAAGAATCACTTTCCGCATCGCCTTCACGGTTTCGATTGGATACTTGCCCATCGCAGTTTCGTCCGAAAGCATCACGACATCCGCGCCTTGAATCACGGCGTTCGCCACATCGCTCACTTCGGCGCGAGTCGGCTCCGGATTGTCCACCATCGAACCCATCGTTTGTGTCGCCACGATCGAAACCTTACCGTATTTACGACAAAGCGCAACCAATTTCCTCTGGACAATCGGCACAATCTCCGCGCCCGCTTCGACCGCCATATCGCCACGCGCGACCATAATCGCGTCCGACTCTTTCACAATCTCTTCCAAAGTCTCGTCGCTCTCGACCGCTTTCTTCGTCTCGATTTTACCGACAATCTTTGCCGTCGAGCCTCGTTCCTGAAGCAACTTGCGAAGCATCCGCACATCATCCGCACATTGGATAAACGACAACGAAACATAGTCAAAATCACGTGTCGCACCCCAATCAATATCCGCCAAGTCCTTTGGCGTCAAAATATCACCACCAAAGTCTGTATCCGGCAAGTTCAGCCCTTTATTACTCATCACTACGCCATCGTTCTCGACCACAACCTTAATCGCCGTGTCCGACACGATTTCTGCTACATGCGTCCGAATTTTACCATCAAAGATATAAATCGGCTCATCAATTTTCACTTTCTCTGCCAAGTTATATTGCACTGGCAAAATGTTATCCCCCGCGTGTTCTTTGACGGCATGATCAAGAATCAGCTCGTCACCTTTTTTCACTTCATAATAATTATCTTTAATC
>CAOQNC010000055.1 GCA_948511255.1 uncultured Candidatus Saccharibacteria bacterium
CTCCGCCTCTGTTGGGCCGTCGAAATCCCCGAAAATCCCAGAAAACTCTTGTATTTCCTGCGAAACTGCGCTATAATAACCACATATCGCGGGGTAGAGCAGCCTGGTAGCTCGTTTGGCTCATAACCAAAAGGTCGTTGGTTCAAATCCAACCCCCGCAACCAAGCTTGGCGTCAGAATCGCCCCCCCGATCTGGCGCCATTTTGGTAATCCAGCCATCAACCCAGGCTGGAACCATTGGTGAACACCACCAATCTTTTAAATACTTCCTGTCCCCCCAGGAAGTATTTTTTGTCGCCAAACCCTTGCCGCCAATCTCAGGTAGTCCACTCCCAACCTCCAAAGCCCCATACTCGCTGAACCTTAATTGATACCACAGCCCCGAACACTTTTCCCACACCCCGTGGAAAACTCCACTCTCTCCACAACCTCGAAACTATACATCGTCAACGTTGACAAATCCGCAAGCAATCGTGCTAGAAATCATTGACAATCACCAATAAACATCGCCTAATTAAACCACCTATCAAACCATAACTACTATTGACAAAATTAGACATCTGTGATACAATGGTAGACACAGAGTAGTTCCAGCACTACCCGCTAGCACCACCCCTGTTCGCACCCTTAAAATCTATGATAGAAAAGGAGAATGTTCCATGAACTCGCCGAACCCGTATTCCTCCAAAAATCCCTCTGTTTTTGACGTTTTTCGCCATATTACGGGAGGGAGACTAATCTTCAGCGTCGTCAGCCTTGCCATAGTCATATCTCTGAGTGCCGTTTCTTTACTCCTAATGGTAGGCTATGACCAAGGCGACTTTGCCGGAGTGTCCCGCTTACATCAAAGCCGCGACATCACCGTCCCCTTCGCCTACGCGCCTCCGCGTGCCGACGAAAGCATGATCAAGCTTCGCCCGGGTACTGATCCTGGTCTTTTCCCCGCAATCGATTTTCCTCCTGAAGCCGAGCTGGTCGACACCGACCGCACGCACGGCTTCTATACCTACCTCACCCGCGACGAGCTTGTCGATTTCATCGCCAAATACGGCGAATTCGACGATAACTGGGCGGTCTGCCGCCTCGTTGTCCTTAAAGACGCCACTTGGGTCCGTATCGCCCTCTCCATGGATGCCGCTAAAGGCATGCTGTCCGCCCTCGACCAGGACGGCAACACTCGCTACGTTTACTATGTCGACCTCCCCACTCAACTGTTCGGGGCGTCGCCTGTTAGTGGATTCCTTTGCCGTCTTCTCATCCACGTCTCCGAGCTAACCCATCTTAAAGTTGCCGAGAGCATCATTTTTATTGCGCTTGCCAGCGTGGTGCTTATCATCATACTCTTCGAGATCTGGGAGCGCTTCGTTTACCGCGAGGCGAAGTTTGACGCCGTGGGTGAATATATCATGATGAGTGACAACAGTTTCCCGGACGACGATCTTGACGGCTTCAATTGACGTCTGCTATTTTACCGCGGAAGTCATCCTTCAGCAATCTATCATCGCTCCTCCAAAAATCCCGCCCTCACCTCGAGGACGGGATTTTACTTTCTCTGGACGAATCCTATCACCAATTAAGCGGGGAACTACTCTTCGGCCGTGCTAGTCTTCTCTTCGCCGTCAATTTCGACGACCTTGTCCAACGCTTCCTCAGCAGCCGGCTTCTCGCCCGCAACCTCGTCAGCCTTCTCGACCGCTTCCGGAACCTTTTCCGCAGCATCAGAGCTAGCTTCAGCAGACCCCTCGTCCGCCGCTGCCGATAGCGCATTGAGCAGGGAATCTTCCGCATTCTTGCGCTTCTTCTTTTCCGGCGCCTTCGCGAGCTCAATATCCAGCTCATATCCGGTCAACTTCGACGCCAACCGCACGTTCTGCCCCTGGCGACCAATCGCAATCGACTGTTGATCCTCGGTGACATAGACCTTTGCCCGCTTGCCCTCGATTTCCACCTTCACGACCTCTGCCGGCGAAAGAGCCTCACGAATATATTCTGACGGGTTGTCGCTCCAGTTAATAATATCAATTTTCTCGCGTTCGCCAATTTCGTTCATAATCGCTTGCACACGCACCCCGCGCCCGCCGACGAACGTTCCGACCGGATCCACCCCTGGCACTGTCGACATGACGGCGATCTTCGTCCGGCGCCCAGCTTCGCGCGCAATCCCGCGAATCTCGACCGAGCCATTCTCCAGCTCCGGCACTTCCTGGCGGAACAAATACTCAATAAACTCCGCGTTCCCGCGCGACAGAATCAGCTGCGCCTTCGCGTCGTCATGCTCCACGCCCTTGATATAAACCTTCAGGCGCTCGCCAACCGTATAATATTCGCCGTCGATTTGTTCGCTCCGTGGCATAATCCCGTTCGCGCGACCCATATCGATCCGCACCACCCGCGGCTCAACCCGCGCGACCACCCCTGTCACGACCGTTCCGATTTTGTCCTCAAACTCCGACAAAACCGCATCGCGTTCTGCCTCACGCAGCCTCTGGATCACGACTTGTTTCGCCGCCATCGACGCCACCCGCCCGAAGCTCGTCACTTCGGTCGCCTCTTCGACCTGGTCGCCAATTTTCGCTTCCGGATTCAGCTTCAAAGCCTCCTCGAGCGGCATTTCCGTCGCCGGATTATAAGCCAAACCGTCTTCAATTACCTCGCGACTCACGAAAACCTTAGCCTTTCCGGTGTTCACGTCGAGCAGCGCCCTGACGTTCATATCTTTATCGCCATTATCCCGGCGCCATGCCGCCGCAATCGCCATCTGCACCACATCGAGCACGACGTCCTCCGGCAATCCTTTCTCTTCCGCAATCACCCCCACCATCGCGGTCAACTGTTTGAGATCCAAACCTTCCATTTTTCTCCTTTCGCCCGCCTCTGGCGAGCCTTTACGCCCAATCTCGCGACGCGCTCTCCGCTCTCGGAAACCCCAAAAACGAAAAACCCGCCCCTCTTCGGGTCGGTCAATATCTGTATATCTCCATTATATCAAACCCTCCGCCCCCGTCAACCCCTAAAATCCTTCACACCAGCCGCCACGCCGTCATCTACCTGAACTACATGCAATATAATTTATAAGGAATAAACCAAAAATGGCGCCAAAGTACATATATTGTCCTGTGCCGATATTGAGCGGCGCGGAGGCTAAGGTGAAGATTCGGACTGCAATGACCTCTCCTAGATAATCGCAAATAAAAACAGCACCGCAGTCGGACGTTCAATTCCACTGTCAGCGCTCTACGTAAACGTATCTCACTTGCAGCTCTGCGGTGCTGTTCTCAGCAAACGAGAAACATTAGCCCGTAGAGCAACTTTTACTGAATTGTGGAATTGAACAACTCCATTATATCGTATATTTCTATTTTCCGCAAAAACTCCCCAATACGCCTAATGATAACCAGTGTAGATTGCCATAAAAAAAGAAAGCGACCTCTTGTCCAATACTGGACGCATCCGCTTTCAATAAAACTATTATAACGCGCTATCTACTTAATGTCAATAACAATTCCGGTTCTCGTAATTAGCAAAACTCGTTTCAACGGCATCCGTTTAGTCCGAAGAATGTGTCTAATCCGAGCCTCGGTCCGCTTGGTGTCCATCTTTGATGATAGGAGCGATATAATTACATTTTCTGACTGCTTGCTTGCCTTGCGTAAGTTATCTTCGACCGTATGATTGCTGCTGCCTCGAATATTCTTAACTTCCCAAAACTGTTTCATTCTCACGACTTCCAAATCCGGCGTCGTATGTCCACTACGCACCACGAACATAACATCACTTCTAAAATGCAGCGCACAAATTTCAGCAACCTTTTCTTCGTATCTAGTAGGAGTTGGTCTCAGTTCTGCTGGGCGGAGAACATGGTAAGTTTTTGTCATATCGTCTCATCATAGCATACCTCGTTAACTTTTACCAAGCATAGCCACAATCAAACTTAATCCTTTGATAATCTACTCCGCCACCTTCGTATTACTATAAATCTTCTGCAGCCGCTCGTCCGGGAACTTCCTATCCAGCAGCCGTTCAATCCGCGTATTCGCCGGATCGCCCAGCCGCCGCTCCGTCTGCCGCCAGACCGCCGCCACCGAAACCACAATATCAAACATCAAAAACGCCGATATCCCCAGGCAGAACCACTCCAGCTTCTTCGTCGCCACCTTCCGACACGCCTCATCGATCATCGGGCAAATCCACCTCGCCACCATAAACACCAGCGCTCCCCACACAATCATATACGGCACCGTCGTCCGTCCGCCAATATCCAGCAGCCGGTCCGAATAATCCCACGACCTCGTCCCGAAAATCCACTCCTGTAGCACGCTCAAAATAT
>CAOQNC010000056.1 GCA_948511255.1 uncultured Candidatus Saccharibacteria bacterium
TGTAGGCGCTGGTGCCGTTAGAGACTGGAGTAGACGACCAGTAGAAGCCGTTGTTACCGGCATTCTCGAACAGGTTGCTGGTATTCTGGTTGACGTCGCCGCCCCTAACCTGAATACAATTCAACGAAAAAGTGACAAGAAGTTGCTTTAGTTTCTGGCGGCCGTGGCCGTCAGAAGGGCTAGTCTAAAGTTTTGTATTCGATGCTTTAGAGAACTTCACGATCTCCTGATTGAGAGCGCGACTTTGCCGGAGCGATGGCTCGGGCTTGGCGCGGTTCCCGTAGGGGTTTATACCTACGGACTTATTATAGCATTTTAGGGGTTCCCTGGCGGGAGAAAGTGTGTTATAATTATGACAAGTGGTTCCGTCGTCTAGTGGTCCAGGACGTCTGGTTCTCATCCAGAAAATCGCGGGTTCGACTCCCGCCGGAATCACCACAAGGGTTCGTATCAGCGCCGATAGGCGATTTTTTGTTGGATTTTGAGGTTGAGCGGCGTGCTTTAGTGATTTTTGTGCTTGTGGCTAGAAAGTGTGTTATAATGAAAGTGTTCGACAAATTAAACTATTAAAACAAGCGTATATTTTTATATATCGTAAGGTTAATAATAGGTGGAAAAAATGGCACCGTAAGGTTCAGGCTATCCACTTGTTACTAACGCTTGTAGATTAGTTTGTCGAACACCCTTGCGGTGTCATTTTTATATGAAATGGCGGCGCTCGGGTGTTCGTAAACCAATTTAAGGAGGGCCGTGATGCGAAAAGGTCAAAGAAAAGTTAATGTTGCCGGGAGTGTGAGCTGTATAAGTTTGTTGCTGCTGGCATTTTTGTTAGTTAATCCGCTGATAGGTAACTCAGCGAATGCGTTGGAAGGTGAAGAAAGTGAGGTTTCTCCGCGAGCGACGACGATTTCTACGGTGAATATTGCTTTTAGCCCGACGGAAGGCTCGACGTCAATGGCGCCGTCAGCAACGGCTGGTGCGACGGCGAAATTCTTAGTGAAAGCGACGGTGGGCGTGGAGAATTCGGGAGGATATAGTGTTTATATAGGGAGTAACAGTGCTAATTTGACGCGAGTTGGCGGGACGGAGACGATTGCGCCGATTACTGGAACGAAGAAATACGGCGAGATGGCGACGAATACCTGGGGCTATGCTTGGGCGCGAAATACGGATACCGTGGCGGACGATGCGCAGTATAAGGCGATTTCGACGGCGGGGCGGGGCGAAACTCTTTATACAAATGCTTCGACAAGCATCTCGAGCGAGACGACGACTTACGCTTTGAGTTTTGCGGCGAATATCGGTGCAGATAAACCGGCTGGGGCTTACACGAACTCGGTGACTATGAGTGTGGTGTCTTCGCCGCTGGAGATAGTCGGACTCACATCATTGGTAAATATGCAAGACATGACGACGGCGGTTTGTGTGTCCTCGAAAAGCGGCGATACGGCGCAGTTGAAAGATGCGCGTGACGGAAAATATTATTGGGTTGGTAAATTGACGGATGGCAAATGCTGGATGACGCAGAACCTAGACCTTGATTTGTCGACATCGAAGACGTTGACGCCGAGCGACTCGGATGTTACTGCGAATTGGACGCCTGGGTATACCACGGCAACGAGTGCGATCAGTTCGACGATTACGAACGACCGGATGCAGGCGCGTTCTTGGAACTTGGGAAATTATCGAATCACTAATCCGACGACAGCGAATGATTGTGGATACCCTAAAAATAGCGCGGCGAATTGCACCAGTCAATTTACGGCATATTCGACACCTACTAACGCTAATGCGGATATTAATGCGCATTATATTCTGGGTAATCATTACTCTTGGAATGCGGCGACGGCTGGAACTGGTGGTGAGATTTATTCTGGACAGGCGAGCGATTCAATCTGCCCGAAGGGGTGGAGATTGCCGACAGCGAATGATACGAGCATCGGTAGCTTGCAGGGGCTTATAAACTCTGGTTCTGTGGGTGCTAATGTTGCCGTATTAACTAGTTCTCCGTATTATTTTGTGAGGGGTGGTAAAGTCGAACCTAATAACAGCTGGCTATTTGCTCGTGCTGGCGACCAAGGATATTACTGGTCTTCTACTCCGAAAGCTTCGAGCAGTACGACTGCGTATTACTTGACGTTTAACGGTGCATCCACTATTACTCCGTTAGGCGATACATATGCTAGGAATTATGGTATGTCCGTTCGCTGCATCGCCCGGTAAAACTCTACAGCCGTTGTAGAGTTTGGAGATTGGCTAACAGAGGTGGAGAAAAATAAAACGCTACAATGGTAATAGAGTTTGAGATTTCTGGAATTTCCAGGTTTTCTCCGCTCTAGCCTCCGCAACCGCCAAAATAAGTCAACTTGTCTGCGAATTATGACACAGGAAACGATATAGCACATACTTATTCCTTTTTACAATTTCGATATCGGAGAACTTATAAATCTGCCCAACGGATTTATGAACTTATTTGGCGGGGCGGCGGCTGGAGCGGAAAGTTGTGCGAGACGGGTAGAGTGAGAAAGCGAGCGCCCCGGCTCGCAGTGCGTAACGCATATTGAACCGGGGCTAGGGTGGAATTATTTGCGCTTGAGGCTTTCCCACTGGGCGGCAAGGCTGGGGTCGGTGATAGTTTCGCCGTTGGAAAGCGGCACGAAGAAGCTACTCTCCTTGTAGCCGGCGGCCGTCAGGTCAGAGATGATTTTGTAACCTCTGGCCAGATAGGTCATCCCGTCACGGTAGACGAAGGCGACGACGCCGTTGTTGCGGCAGAACGTGCCAATTACCATGACGGCACTGCAATCCAGAAAATAACCCTGACATGCGCCGTAGTATTTGTCGTCATACCCCCTGGGGCTATGAAAGGGGAGGCCGGTCGTGGGGACGCAAATGGTTTTGGCTATGGCCTCGTCGCTGATAGCGTTAAAGCCATGTTCGTCGGACCATTCGTTGGCGTCGCGGTTATAGTCTTCCAGATAGGTTTGCTGCGCCCAGCGGCGGAGTTCGAGCCATCTTTCGGTGGCGTACTTGGGGTAATCCCAGTTGCTGAAAGGAACATAGAAGCTGGCCTCGGTGTAGCCAGCGTCCCGCAGGATGCGCATGGTTGCACGGGTGTAGGGTGTGACGAAGAACTCCTGGTCGAGGATGAAGGCAATCGTTGAGTTGTTCGCCGCGTAGACGCGGCCATTGAACTTCGAAAGCATTTCCTCGGGGTGGATTTCTTCTTCCTGGTCGTGCTGCGGCCAGTACGCGATGGTGCCGGGGATGATGTGGATACTGTTCTGTTTGAGTTCCTCAAGAGTATTCATACTCTCACCTCGTTTAAAGCCCGTCGGCTATAGAATATTGCTGCGAGAACTTTTGCTAATATTTTCTCAAACGCTAATTCCGTAATTTGCTAGGCTAGAAGCCTCCATATGTCTATTGTATCACAGATTAGTGTATTTGTCAATACTTTTATGCTAAAAATCGAGGAAATGGCAATTTTTTAGGGTTTTATAGGATTGAGTCTTGGGGGTTATTCCCAGCTGACGCTGCCGAACTGGGGGACGGCGGCGACCCAGAGTTGACCGGGGGTGAACCTGACGATCTCGCCGAAGGCGTCTTTGAAGACGATTTGGCTATCCTGGGAGGATTTTGACCAGGTGCCTTCGATGGCTTCGCCATTTTGGAAAATGTAGGCTTTGCCGGAACCGATGGTCGTGATGCTCTCATGGTATCCATCGGCCATAGTGTGCTCCTGGACCATCATGGCGACGACGGCACTCGGGGCAATTTGTTTTAGCTCGCCGCATTCGGTGACAGTGTTGGGTTCGGCGAGATTGGCGGAACATTCATAGACGAGGTGGGCGTCGCCGCTTTGATAGCTGCGGGCGTAGGTGTTGGATTCGGGGTTGTAGGTGTAGATGGTGTTGTAGTTGACCCAGTTGCCGAAGTTGATATAGATGTTATTCACGAGCGGGGCGATATCGCATTCGGAATCTTCAGGACATTCGGGATAGGCGTTTTTATGGGCGATGTCGGCGGCTTCGCTCGGGGTGAGTCGGGGGAAAGTTTGAGGATTGGAGGAGGTGTAACCGTGGTCGGAGTTGAACTGGAGGAGATTGGCAGGAGAGGTGAAGAGATTGTTCCAGAGGCGGCCGGTTCCCTCTTCGCGCCACATGTAGGAGTAGTCCTCGTCGAGGTTGCGTTGACCGCCTTGGCGGATGGCGGCGAGAGCTTCGTCGGAGCCGCCGGCGTGGGTGACGGTGCAGTCGAACGGGGTGTCCCAATCGAGATAATAGGGACGGAGTGAGCGGACGGGACCGATAG
>CAOQNC010000057.1 GCA_948511255.1 uncultured Candidatus Saccharibacteria bacterium
TTAACTGGATGCGTGGCACCGTGAACGAAATCGTTCTCCAAGACTACGCCTCCGTCATCGTGAACAAGGCGTGTGAAACCCCGGATGAGCCGGAGAACCCAACCGATCCTGACTTACCGAATAATCATCCAGAAGATGATAATCCTACCACTCCGGACGACAAGTTCCCGAACGATAAGCCGTCGAACTTGCCGAACACCGGTGCGACCGAAGTCGCTGGCACGATTATTGCCGCTGGCTCGGTGACCACCGCCGCTGGCTACTACATTGCTAGCCGCCGCGCGCTCCGGTAGCCTGACCGCTCTAATCCGCAAAAGCCCCTGATACAAGGGGCTTTTGCTTGCTCTAGAAACTCGCCAGGCCGGCAGGTACGCATTCACCGTAAAACTGAAAAATCGCAATAATCCCTCTTGCTATCAATCGGAAATTATGCTAGAATGAGAGAAGAATTTTCATATAATTAAGGAGCATTATGCCTGAACCTAAAAAACAGAGTAGCCCGCGCAAGACCGGTCTACGTCGCAGCCACTTGCGGCTGAAGTTGGCGCGTTCCGTGAACCGCACTTCTCCAGTCAAAGCGTTTGAAACCGCTAAAAAGACCCCGAACTTGAAGGTTAAAACCGTCAAGCCGGCCTCGAGCAAGACTATCAAAGAAAAGAAAGCCGAGAAAAAGGCTGCTGCAAAAACTGCGGAAACTAAAAAAACGACCACGAAGGTCACTAAAAAGTCTAAATAAAAGGGAAGGTATATGGCTAGTAACCGGCACTTGGGCAGAATTATTGTTTTACAAAGTTTGTACGAATATGAATTTCGGACTAATGCCGGCGACCCTACGGCGAATATTGATGTAATCGTCGCCAAGGATATTGAACCCTACTCGAAGGCGCTCGGTGATACCGAGTTCGTCTATGGTTTGGCGCGCAGCGTTTCTGGGAAATTTGCCGAGCTGGATGCCCAGCTTCAGCCGATGGCGCCGGAGTGGCCGCTCAGCACAATCGCTGCGATCGACCGCAATGTCTTACGCATGGGGCTTTATGAACTCCAGTCGTCCGCCGACACGGTGCCGCCGAAAGTTGCTATCAACGAAGCGGTCGAGCTAGCCAAGGCTTTTGGTTCCGAAAATTCGTCCAAATTTGTCAACGGTGTCTTAGGCACAGCTTATCGCCAAATCTACGGCGATAACGCGCAGCCGTCCAAACCGGCTCATGCCGAACAGTCAGCCACCCCAGAGACCTCTGAGATGCCACAAACTTCGAAGGAGCAACATGACGAAGAAAAAACAACGGGGGGCGAAGCGTAGCGCAAGACGTCTTGATGACGCCCTGGGAGCGTTAGGCACGAAATCGGCTCAGCGTCCACAGAACACTGGGAAGAATCGCAATAAGTCCAAATCTGGTCGGAATCAAAATCGCCGCCCAGAGCGTTCAGGCTACCAAAAAGGGCATAATAATCAGAACGCCCGTCGCGACAACCACCAAAACCGCCTCGATTCGACGAAGCAAAGCTCCGCGAACAATCAATCGGCGGCTCCGGAGATTGTTGGCGCAGCCAAAATCCGTCCGAAAGTACCCGAGGCGCTACCTCTGAAGTCTGAAAAAATGTCGGCCGTTTCACGCTTGACCGCTCGGGTCTTCAAGAAACCGGCGATTCAAGAGGTTGTGCGCGAGCCGACCGCTGGCGGCATCGTCTTTCGCATGAGCAAAGACAAGAAGGATATCGAAATCCTGCTGATTCAAGACTCGAAAGGCCGCTGGACCATCCCGAAGGGCCATATTGAGCCCGGCGAAAATGCGAAGCAGACCGCCGTCCGCGAGATTGGCGAAGAATCCGGCCTCTATCACATTGAGGTTTTGATGTGGCTCGGCAAGATTCATTTCCAATACCGCCGCATCGACAAGCTTGTCCTCATGACGACCCAGATTTATCTCGTCCGCGCCCTCGACGACCATGAAACCCCGACCAAGGAGCAATGGATGAAGGGGATTAAGTGGTTCCGGTTCAACGACGCTCTCGACGCGATCGAGTACGAAGATATCGAAAAACTAATGCTTCTGGCCAAGAATAAGATTCGCCAGGGGCTCTAAAAGGAGTGGAATGAATACCGAAGAATATCAAAATTTTGCCCGCGAGAAGCTCGGTTTTGAGTTTAAGGACATCAACCTACTCGTCACCGCGCTCACGCACCGCAGTTACGTCAACGAGCATCGCGAAAGCGTCAAAGAGCACAACGAACGCCTTGAATTTCTCGGCGATGCTGTTCTGGAGCTGGTGTCTTCTGACTTTTTGTATCGTAATTACGACGAGCCAGAAGGCATCATGACCGCTTGGCGCTCTGCCCTCGTCCGCACCGAGAGTATTGGCGCCGCTGGTGAAGAGCTTGGCTACGGCCCGCTCGTCCGCCTCTCCAAAGGCGAGAAGCACGGCTCCGACCGCGCCCATGCTGTGATTCTGGCCGACTGCTTCGAGGCGGTCATCGGCGCGATTTACCTCGACCAGGGCTACGACGCCGCTCGCGAATTCATCGCGAAACATATCCTCATCAAAATCGACAAAATCCTCGAAGACGGTAGCTGGCGTGACCCGAAATCCTACCTCCAGGAGCTCGCCCAACACAACGACGGCGCCACCCCGTCCTACCGAGTCCTCGACGAAGACGGTCCCGACCACAACAAGACCTTCACTATCGGCGTCTATGTCGGCAAGCAGCTCAAAGGCACCGGCACCGGCCATTCCAAACAGGAAGCCGAAGGCGCCGCCGCCGCCGAAGCCGTCAAAGAATACCTCAAGAAGATGCCAAAAACCCGCCCCGCGAAGAAGAACTAGTCGCGCGTTGCTCTATTTCAACGACAAGCTCGGGCTTTTTCTACTTTTTGGCGTAAATTATACCATTTTTGACAAATCTCACACAATCCTTATGTTTTTCTATTGACTTTTTATGCGAAGTGTGCTATAATGGAAAGGTAGACTAAGCAAATTATCAGGGAGGGAAGGAGAAATGCCGTAGATCTAGATCCTTAGCAGCTATCCAATAAAATACAGTCACCGTGCACAGCAAGCTATTCAGCACTACTCACAATATCCGTCAAGAAACAGGAGGAATTATCATGAAAAAATCTCGAAATGGCCTATTCTTGCAATACCTCATGTCAGTTGGTTCAGTAGTCGGCGGAGCTGGCACAGCCTTCATGACACTTGCAGTTGTCTGCGTATTTACTGATCTAAACCAGCTGGCTATCGCGGCAATCATGATCCTCGGTACAGTAGGCATCGCGATCCTGAACACGTTTCTGAGCGCAAAGCTGTTCCGCTGGTACAACACCGAACGGGCTATCCGGCTGGCGTTGGAGTCGCATGTTGCCTATAAGGAAGTTCTCATGGAGGATTACCGCTATCGTCACGCCGTTATATTCCCGTTCGTCGGCTCCATCATAACTCTCATGGGCAGCATGTTGGGATATGAAAGCCAAGTTGTGTTTTGGGTCACCGGAGGCATCTGCACTCTGTTGTATATCGCCTCCCTCTGCGTTATGGGCGCTGTAGCCTGGACCAGCCTTCGCTGGTACCTGGAGCGACTTCCTGAAAATGACCAGCAAATCCGCATCTGGTACCGCGACAAAGACTATGGCGGTGTTAAAATTAAGTCCGCCTTATTACTCCCTGTCACGGAGGCTCCCGGATTGTATTGGTAGCAACCTCACTTGGGGCGCCCGCATCACCGCGGACGCCCCTTTACTTTTCCGATAATCTTTGCTATAATTAACAAAATAATAAATTAAGGAGTAAAAATGCTCGCGATTCGCATGCAACGTAATGGCCGCGCACATCTTCCGATGTACCGGATAGTCGTCCAAGAATCCCAGCGCCACCCTCTCTCGGGTCGTGTTGTGGCTGAGGTCGGCAACTATAACCCAGAGACCAAAAAGGTGGTCCTTGACAAAGAAAAAGTTGAGTTTTACCTCAAGAATGGCGCTCAACCATCTTCTCGCGTCGCTCGTGTCTTGACTGGCGAAGGCGTCAAGCTTCCAGACTGGTACAAAGCCCCGGCCCAGAAGCACGCCAAGGCTAAACACGCTGACAAGCTGCGCAAAAACCAGCCGAAAGAAGAGCCAGCCCCAGAAGCTCCAGCTGCTGAGTAATTCTGCAGATACTAGAGCCAGAAACCGCCTCCTCATGGGGCGGTTTTACTTGAATGGGTCGCATCTGCGCAGTAAAAACGCCCCAGCCTAAACTGGAGCGTTTTGTATGGA
>CAOQNC010000058.1 GCA_948511255.1 uncultured Candidatus Saccharibacteria bacterium
AGACGACACCCCGCTAAAACCCCTTCTCCTCACCCGCGATTCCGTCGATCTCCTCGCCGAAAGCGTCGCCGAACTCCTGAAACATCCGCGCCTTTTCCTCGTCGCTTCCATGGCGCAGCTCCAAAAAGTCTTCCGCGCCGTCTATTATCCCCGCATGATCATGCTCTCGCAGCCCCTCCTTCCGGTCGTCGAAACCCTCCACAAGTTCACCCTCTCCTATCCCGCCACCATCGTCACTTTTCACCAAGACCAAATCATCGTCGCAAATTCCGGCGACGTCACTACCACCCCTATCGAAAACACTCGCTACACTCCACTCTCACTCTGGTCCGGACAACTTGCCGGCAAAATCACCGCCCTCAACTTGTATAACCCGAACCAACCCTTAAAAGCCACGACCACCGCCATCCTCTTCGACTAAAACGCCATATATTGAACGGCCTGCCCTACAGAGGATTGACTTTTCAACAAATCTGTGATATAATGGAAGTATCGGCATTTCAAATCTTAGAAATGGGAGGGATTTTCTATGCGAAAATATCATCTTGCCGACGCATTGACCGCCTTAGAAATCATCATGGCGGCCACTATTACCGGAATGATCATCTTTGGAGGCTCAGCCGACGTCGTCATCTGGCTCTTTGCCGTTGGCGAACTCTGCGACGCCTTCGACGGCATCTGCGCTCGCCGCTGGCCTTATCCGGACGACGGAAAGTTCCGCTGGTGGCGCGTCCCGAGGACCGTGCAGCTCATCGAGCATGTTTCCGACATCTTTCTGCTCGTCGCTTGCGCAATCTTCCTCGTCGTTCGCTCCAGCCTTATCATCCGCGTCCTCACCGTGATTGGCGGCACCACCATCGCAGCCATCTGCTTCTTAATTGAAGTTGAGATCCAGACCGACGATTTCTACCTCCTCCAGCCCAAACGCGCCGAAGAAGTTATACTCTGGCGCCGCAAAGTCTATCTGGTCGGCATCGCCCTCGGCGTCGCCTTCCTGATTTTCTCCACCAGCTGGAACTTCTGGATCAAACTCGGCTGCTGCCTCATCGGTATTGCCATCGGCCTCTACCTCATCAAGAAAAAGGCTGACCGCCTCAATAACCGCTAACCCTCGCAGCACTCCGCCTCCAGAAAACACCCGCCTCCGCCAGAACCAAAAAATCATTCCCAAAACACAACGGTCGCCCATATCATGGACGACCGCTTTTTATGCGGCAAGCCTTATGCCTTCCGCAATTTTATCGCCGTTTTATACGCCTCGATCAATTTCTTAATCTGCACTTCCTGCAAAACTTCTTTTCGGTGCGCCAACATCACTTCGCTCATCTCTTCGACTTGCTCCGCCGGCATGTTTTCGAGCGTAATCGCCATCGCTGCTGCTTCCGGACCGCCCGCCAGCACATAACTCCCCTGCGGCACAACTTCGCCCATCACCGGATCGCAGAAAAACACCGGCAACCCCGTCGCCTCCGCCTCCAGCAGCGTCATCCCTTGCGTATCAAAATTATACGACGCCATAATTCCGAGATGCGCCTCCGACATCCGCGCAATAATCTTCGGCCGTTTCACCGCCCCGAAAAACTTCACTTTCAAATTATGTTTCTCAGCATACTTTTTCGCCTTTTTCAGCATATTCCCATTGCCATAAATATACACGAGATACGGCCTCTTCAGCATCGTCAGCGCCTGCAAAAACGGCATAATTCGCTTTTCCTCCGACACTCGCGAGTTCCAAATCATCTTCAAAACATCACCATCCGTCATCTTCCGCTTCTTAAACTTCCCATCGACCAGGCTCTTCGGAATCCCATTCGACACCGCGAAGACCGGCTTCGTCACGCCATAATGTTCCAACTTCCGCGCAAAATGTTCCGACGGCGACAAAACCACATCCGCCGCCTCCGCCTGGTTCACCATCAACTCCCACATTTTCGCCCGCGCAATCGTCGGTGCCTGGAACTTATCTCGCTTCACGCGAATCGTATGCGGCAAATATCTACCATGCATAAAACACAAAACTTTCGCCACCAAGGTCTTCCACGGATGCGAAACATTAATCGCAATTGCCATATCCTCGCGCCCATGCATCGTCTGCACTAGCGGAACCCCAAACCGCCGAGCCAGTCTCACTCCCGCCAAGCTACAACTCGCCTCATAATGCACATGCACGACATCAAACTCACCGAACTCCGGGAACTTTTCCAAGACAAACTTCTCGACCATTCCAGGTCGTTTCGACAAAATCGCCCCGTTCACCCGTAGCCACTTATGACTCGGCACCGTCACAACGTTTTTCTCTCGCGAATCAAACCCCGGGCAAAAAACCATCACCTCATGACCTTTGTTTTCTAGCTCATCCTTCTGCGCCTTCACCGACGACGCAATCCCGCCATCGCCCCACGGCGCATAAATATCCGTAAAAATCGCAATCCGCATTTTTCGAACCCACTTAACTTATAACTTATTTACTATATATTATATACCACTTTCGTCTTTTCTTGATAACTTTCGTGCTTATCCATGCTATACTGGGGTCATGAATACTCACACAACTTCCCAAGGTATAACAACTTATCGCACCGCCGAGAGCGTCTCGCCCGGTCATCCCGACAAACTCTGTGACCAGATTTCTGATGCCGTCCTCGACGCCTATTTCGCGGAAGACCCGAAATCTCGCGTCGCCGTCGAAGTTTGCGGCGGGCATGGCAAGGTCTTCGTCACCGGCGAAGTCACCTCGACCGCGAAAAATGTCGACATCGAGAAAATCGTCCATCGTCTCGCTGGTAACGACATGAAAGTCATGTCGAATCTCGTCAAACAAAGTCCCGAAATCGCCCAAGGCGTCGACACCGGCGGCGCTGGCGACCAGGGGATCATGATCGGCTACGCCTGCGACGAGACCCCCGAGTTACTACCCCGCGAAGTCGTCCTCTCTCGCCGCCTCAACCAATATATCTACGAAAAACATCCTTACGACGGCAAAACCCAGGTCACTCTCAAACTCCAAGATGACGGGACTTACGAGCTCGACTCCGTCGTCGCCAGTTTCCAAAATGTCTCCCGTGCCGAGCTCGACAAACTCGTTCGCGAATTCATCAAAAACGAAAAACTTCCCGGCGATCCAGAACTACATTTGAACCCTGCCGGCGATTGGAACCAAGGCGGTTTCGAAGCCGACACCGGACTCACCGGCCGCAAACTTATCGTCGACAACTACGGCCCGCGCATCCCCATTGGTGGCGGCGCTTTCTCCGGCAAAGATCCGTCCAAAGTCGACCGCTCCGCCGCCTACATGGCGCGCCGCATTGCCGTCGATTATCTTCGCGCTAGAGAAGCCCACGAAGTCTTCGTCCGCCTTGCCTACGCTATCGGCCACGACCAGCCGCTTGAGCGCACCGTCATCGTCGGTGGCGTCGCCGAACAAATCCCGCTTATCGACAATCCAAAACCCTCCGACAACGAAAACGGCACTATCACCGGTTACAATCTCACCCCGCGCGGCATTATCGAATACCTCGACCTGCTCCGCCCGGTCTACGAACCGTCCGCCCGCTACGGCCATTTCGGCGAGGGCTTCGACTGGGATAAATAACTAATACTATAACGCTACTTGCGACGCGTCTTCTTCAGGGCGCGTCGTTTCGCTTTCCGCTGTTTCCTTGGCGCATAGGCTTCATAGCCATACTGCCCTGTAATCGGATCCTTGAACAAGAAATTATTATGTAGAGGGAATCTCGTCAATAATAAATACGCCGCAATCACAATCACGCTCACGACAATACTAATTATCGCCCCAAACGAGCCAACCGGCTGAGTATTCAATATCGCCACAAACAGCAAAGTACTCAAAAACGCCGCCACGACAAACGAGCTAATATCCACCGGCAATATTGGTCGCTTCGTAAAACTCGTATATCCGTAGAAAATTATCGGAATCACCACAATCGGCACCAGAAACGACATACTCCTCGCCACCCAATAATTCGGGTTACCACCCAACCACCAAATGTCCACCAATGTACAGACAAAAATTGCCGACAAGGCCAGCTTAATATGTTCCCAAGTACTCTCATTTACCGCCGAAAAGATCGCCACAAACTTATTCTTTCCACTCCATTCATAAGTAAAATGTAGCAGGGAACCGATCAGCGTAATCGCCAATGTCTCACATATTAATATTATCGTCGTTTGATCCATTT
>CAOQNC010000059.1 GCA_948511255.1 uncultured Candidatus Saccharibacteria bacterium
GTGATAGGGTGGTCGAGGAAGGGGCCGAGGCCTTTGCCAATATCGTGGAGGTAGCCGAGGGCGCGGGCGTGATCGGGGTCGATGAGATTGGATGCTTGATGGTTGGCGATTTGGTTCTCGCGGATGGCGGCGGCGAGTTTGCCGGCACAGTCGCCAACGAGGACAGAGTGGTGAATCCAAGTGTCGTGATGGCCATATTTGGCGGCTTCGCCACGGAGAGATTCGAGGAGGGCGAGAGCTTCTTGGCTGGTGAAGGATTTTTGGTTGGCTCGGGATGCTGCGCTAGGTGTTTTATGGACGTTTTCGGCGGATTTCATGGCTTTATTGTAGCAAAAATGTTGGATTTTTGGAAGTTTGTGGTATAATGAGAGGAGCGAGAGCCTTTTGGCTTGCCGCGGCTAATCATTGGGGATTCGCCAAGTGGTAAGGCAGTGGGTTCTGGTCCCACCATTCGGGGGTTCGAATCCCTCATCCCCAGCCAGAGCAAGAGTCCGAGCCGGAAGGTTCGGGATTTTGCTTTTGTAGGGAGAGAAAGAAGGCTCCGGCCGGATGGCGGGAGCCTTTTGCTGGGGAGCGCGTGTGAGATGCTAAGGAAAATAGGGAGATTGACTGTGCTGGGTGGTCGGTTTAGTCTTCGACCTCATCTTCGTCTTCGCGGATGGCGATGAGGTAGTCGACGCCTTCGGCAGTCGGCGGGTCGCTGGTGACAGCGCGGTGGATGCGATAGCTATCCTCGTGGCTGTAGGCGAACTTGCCTTCGACATAGACGGCGATGACGCTCTTGGCGCCGGCGTCGTACATGGCCTTGACCTGGCGGTGCCGCTCGGAGTGAGCCGCAGAGATGTGGGCGGTCAGCATCGTGAGAACGTTGTGGCCGTCGGTGAAGGCTGCGTGGTAGGCGTTGTCGTGGTGGGTCGAGGTCTGGCTGACGTAGAGGCGGACGGCATTGGTCTGGTCGGCAAGCTGATGGGCGATTTCCTCTTTGAAACTGCCTTCGGTGCCGACGACGAGGATGCCGAGGGGCTGGGGTATCTCCGTGGTGATTTTCTGGAAGATGCGCTCAGGGGTGCTTACCCGTCTAATCTCCCATGTACTTTTGATGGTGTTCTGGTCCATACAAAACCCTCCCGAAATGTAGATTTTGGGTACTATCTTTCTGTTGTAGCACAGATGGGCGATTTTGTCAAGAAATAGGAAGAGAGGGAGCAGCGTATCTTGACAAAAATGGTAATGTGTGATACAATGGTGGTATAAGGGGTGATTGTGCCCTGGTATTTTTGGTATTGGGCCGAAAAATGGCGCAAGTTCTTTCAAAAACTGGATAATCAAGGAGGAGATGAAAAGACCGTGCCTGATACTGAAAATGGCTGAAACTGACCGAAAACGACTGATGAAAGGAAAAGGTGACATCTATGAAAAGTAAGACTTTTGCGTTCCTGCTGGTGATGGTGCTCTGTCTGAGCATGACGGCGCCGGTGGCGCTGGCGGCTGAGGCCGGTTCAGAAAATACTGAGCCGGTTGAGACCGTGACTGCGGACGAGAGCGCGCCAGATTTACCGAAGGTGTACAGCGGGGCGTCGATTAGCAGCAATGTGCGCACCACCTATACCGAGGCGACGCGACCGAGTCGGGAGTGTGTGATAAACTCTGTGGTTGATAATCCGGACTATGGCAATGAGTTTAACTTCCTGACCATTACGAACGCGACGACGGGCGAGGCCTGGCGCGCGGGGACGATGGAGCTGGTGGCTGGCGAGCAGTATCTGGTCGAGATTTATTGTCGAAATGACGGCACGGATACTGGCATGAATGGCTATAACGACATTACGGCTTGCGTGAAAATGCCGTTTGAGCTGGGTGCTGGCAAAGCTGCTGATTTTTCGGCAGTGATAAAAACGGGGTCGGAACAGGTGAATACGGCGATCTCAGTCGTAGCGAGGACCGGCGTGTCGGTGCAATATGTAGCCGATACGGCGCAGCTTAAACGGAGCGGATCTCGTTCGATCAGTCGGAGCTTAGAGTATGAAAAGCTGTTTAGCGGGGGAGTGTCGCTGGCTGCAGGTTATCGCGTGAAGGCGGGCGACGTTTGTATTGTGTCGTTTGCGATTCAGATTGTGGCGGATGATTCCGTGCCGGTCGCAGACGCAAACTTCGATTACAACACGTTGAGCCCGGCCGGGACGGGATTTACGACGGTGACGACGACTGAGGCTGGCGGTGAAAATGTTGCTAATGAGCCGGCGGCCGACGACGTTGTGTCTGGCGCGGAGGAAGCCGAAACGGGGGATGCCTTTGGGTCGAATAAAGAGGCGAACGTTTCTGCCCTCGTGGTAGCGGTCGCGGTGGTCGTGTCTTTGGTCGTTGGCTGTTGTGTTGGAGTTGCTGTGGCGACAAAGAAGCAGAAAAGTTCTTGATTATCTGGCTGGCAAAGGGCGCCCCTCGGGGCGCCCTGCGTGCTTTAAAAGCCCTGCGCGTGGTTTGCGCAGGGCTTTGGCTACTCCGGAGGGGGATGGGTTTCTTGTTGTGCGGGGATTTTGAGCCGCGACTTATAGCGGAGACTTAGTCGAGGAGGGCTTTGACCATTGCGACCATGTCTGGCGCATCGGTGTCGTCGTTGACCTTATCGAGGAGCGGAATGCGCTTTAAGTCATGCGCGCGGACGAGCCGAGCGGTCTCTTCGGCGGCCTCTTTCAGACTGCCGAAAACCGGATGTGCGGTGCCGAATTGGGTCTCCCAGCTCCAATAGAACAGCTGTTCAAGCATCAAGTTGTAGTGCTTGTCCAGGAAGGAGTCGGGATGAACGTCGGCGTCGGCATACTTTTCCTCGAAAGTCGTCAGCGGGTCGGCCCAGAGGACGAGGAGTCCACCGGAGAGTGCGCAGGTGACAGCTTCGACGAGCGTGCCGGCGTCCCGCTCGCGACCGCCGAACGGCGTCACGTCAGCAAACGTGATGTCGCAGTGCGCAGCGAGGTAGAGATCCTTGCGGAGGCAAACGCGAGCTTGTTTTTCTTCTGGCCAGGCGACTAAATCGGTGTTCGTCGGCGTGATGACCTTGAATTCGGGGATGTCGGCGATTACGGCGTTCAGGGCGCGGACGCGGGCTTCAGATTCGTCCCAGGTTTCTCGGTGTCCATTTGACAGAGTGCGTGGGAAAAGCCCGGGGCCTGCGGAGTAGCAGTTATAGTTTTTTGACAATGTACTCACCACCTTTCTGGGATGATTATAGCATGAACCTTCGGTTCATACTGTAATTTCCTCGCGCTCAGAAAAACATGTTAGCATGTTTTTCGTTCGCTGCTCGTTATTATAGCACAGTTTGCGGGGTTTCTTGGTTAGATAAGGTCGGAGTTGAGATAGTAGTAATACTCGAGGAGTTCGTGGGAGTAGTTTTTGATGACAGGGAGATGGGAGGCGTCGCCGGTCTTGGTGAGTTTGGACTTGGTTGGCTGGGCGGTGACGCGGTTTGTGGCTTCGGTGGGCGGGTCTTGATTGTGGCGGCTGGGGACGATGAGCATATGGGTAATACCGATTTGCTCGACGAAGGCGGGGTTATGGCTGACCATGATGATTGTGCCGGGGTAATCTTTGAGGTTTTCGCCGATGATTTTCTGGGTGTCGGGGTCGAAGTGGTTGGTCGGCTCGTCGAGGATGATGAGGTTCGCGCGCTGGAGGAGGATTTTGCAGAGGGCGACGCGGGCTTTTTCGCCGGGGGAGAGGACGCTGACTTTTTTGTCGACATCGTCGCCATAGAAGAGGAAGTTCGAGAGGGCGGAGCGGAGTTCGGTGTCGGTGAAGTCGTAGCTTGCGACGTTTTCGAGGATGGTGCGGCGTTCGTCGAGGATTTCGAGTTCCTGGGCGTAGTAGGCGATGGTCGTGTGTTTGCTGAAGATGACGGAGCCGGCGAGAGGCTGGAGCTGGCCGACAATGAGTTTCAGAAGGGGCGACTTTCCGACGCCGTTTTCGCCGACGATGAGGAACTTTTCGCCGCGGTCGAGGTAGAAG
>CAOQNC010000060.1 GCA_948511255.1 uncultured Candidatus Saccharibacteria bacterium
GGTTTAGCTTGCTCGAAGATGCCATTCTCGGCCAGACCTACTCCTACTCGCCGAACGGTTTCTTCCAAATCAACCTGCCAGTCTACGAAATGGCTCTTCGCGAAATTGAGAAAGAAATCCAGCAAGAAACCTGGCAACAAGAAATCCAACGCGCCACCGCACGGGCGCAAAACTCTCAACGTGCTAGACCGCGAAAAGTCCTCGACCTCTATGCCGGCGTTGGCACGATTGGTCTCTCGGTCGCCCGCAACCAAGACCTCACCCTTGTCGAGTGCGATGAACCAGCTTACCTCGAAATGGAGCGCAACTGCCAAGAGGCTCGCCGTCAGGGAGCAAACGTTCACTCCGTCCTTGCGAAATCCGAAGAAGCTCTCGATTATATTGAGCCAGAGCAAATCGTAATCGTCGACCCGCCGCGCGCTGGTTGCCGCCCTGAACTTCTTGATAAGTTCCTCGAAGTCCAGCCCGAGGTTATTATCTATCTCTCCTGTAACCCAGCCACTCAGGCGCGCGACCTCAAGATTCTTACTAGCCCTCGCCCCGTCACGGACAATTCAGCCGCTACCACATCGGATAGCTCGGTCTACGAAATTACCAAAGTTATCCCGTTTAACTTTTTCCCGCGCACGCCGCATCTCGAAAATCTCGTCATACTTCATAAAAAGTCCGCCGTCAATCAAAATCTTAAGCCCGCCAGCTAACAACCCTCGCTAAGAAAGGAACCTACCATGCCGCTCAATCAACAACAAAAAGAGGCCGTCGAATACCTAGAAGGGCCGCTCTTGGTTTTGGCGGGCCCCGGGACTGGCAAAACTCAGCTCCTTTCCGCGAAGGTTGCTTATATTCTCGAACATACCGACGCTAACCCCGAGAATATCCTCTGTCTCACCTTCACCGACGCTGGCGCCGAGAATATGCGCGACCGTCTTCAGACTATGATCGGCAAGGCGGCTCTCGATGTTAATATCTACACTTATCACGCTTTCGGCGCAAATCTGCTTGAACGCTACAAAAACTACGCCGAAACTCTCGACCGCAAGCTCGACGCCCCGATCGACCAAACCGCGCAGTACAAAATCGTCGCCGACATCCAGAAATCGCTCCCCGCGACCGACATCCTCAAAAACTCCGGCACGAAAGATATTATTGATACGATTTCAAGCGCGAAATCCGCTCGCCTCACCGCGAGCGACCTTCAGAAAATCGCCATTCAAAACACCGAAGATAGCCTAGCGATTAGTGCCGAGATTTCGCCGATTTTCCTCGCCGCCCCGCCCCGCCTGAAATTTGACCAGGCTCTCGAAGAAGTCTATGAGCCCGTCCTCGAAATCCTTGCGAAATATACCTCGCCCGAGCCGATCGTCGGCAACATCGAGCGCATCGCGAACACAATGCTTCGTGAGCTGAACCAAGTTATTGAAGACATCCGAAATACTGATCCCGGCTTCACCGCCACCGGCAAACCGAAACAGCCCAGCGTCCAGCCGCTTTCCGCCTGGAAGAAAAAGTATGTCGAGATATTCGATGCCGGCGACCGCAAACATCCCGCTCCCGCCTATCGCCTCTCTGATACTATCGCCAACAAAAAGCTCTTCTCGCTTGCGCATATCATGGAGAAATATGACCAGTATCTCGCCGCGAACGGGCTTTTTGACTTCGATGATATGATTGAGTATGCCATCCATTATCTCAAGACCGACCGCGGTTTTCGTCTCAGCCTCTCCGAACTTTTTCAATATATCCTGCTCGACGAGTTCCAAGACACGAATCCGTCTCAATTCGAGCTAATCAAACTTCTCACCGACTACGAAAAACCGCTCATCATGGCGGTCGGCGACGACGACCAGGCGATTTATGAGTTCCAGGGCGCCAACGCTTCGAATCTCATGGATTTCGAGCAACATTACGGCGCAAAAGTTATTACTCTAGTCGACAACTACCGCAGCATTGGCGCAGTCCTCGAGTTTTCCAAGCATATCGCCGACCAAATCGCCGACAGTTTCGCCAAAAACTACGACGAAGTCGACAAAACTCTCCATTCCATGCAGGACGAGTGGAACGGCAAGCCGGAAACCCCCGAAATCGAGCGCCACGAGTTTTCTTGCCCTGAGGCGGAATACTATTGGATCGCCGAGAAAATCCGTGGGCTGGTCGATGCCGGCGAAGACCCGAACGAAATCGCCATCCTCGCCCCGAAGCACAAAAACATCGCTCCAATTCTGCCCTACCTCAAGGCGAAAAACCTCGACGTCACTTACGAAAAGCGCGACAATCTCCTCCAGGATGACAAAATCCGTCCTCTCCTCACGATTGCCCGCTTCGTCCACGAACTCGCCGAGGGGAAGAAACCCGCGCATCGCCTCCTCGAGATTCTTTCCTATGACTTTTGGGGTATTCCGTCTAGCGTCGTCATTGGCACCATCGAATCCAGTCGCACGGTGAATAAGTCGACCCTGAGCTACCTTTCTGGCGACGAGCGCCTCGAGAATCTCGCCGATTTCTTCGCGAACCTTGCGACCGCTTCGGCGACCGCTCCGCTTGAGCTCTGGCTCGACTATCTGACTGGCGCCGCGCCTCTCAACAACTTCACCTCGCCTTTCCTGAATTATTACGACCAGCACGCCACCGCCTTCGAGAAACTCGAATTCTACGAAAATCTCGCTACTTTCCGCCAGACCATCCTCGCCCACGCGAAAAGTCTCGACCCGACCGCTCCGCTCGACGCCCCGAAATTAAAAGATTTCATCGCCACACTCGACGACTACGAAGTGGCCGACGCCGAAATCATGCGCATCAGCACTTACCGCGATGATAGTCAAGCCGTCCAAGTCATGACCGCCTTCAAGAGCAAGGGGCTTGAGTTTAAGCATGTCTTCCTGACCTCAGTCGACGACTCCGCCTGGGGTAAGGCTAAGGGCAACAACAACCTCCTCGCTCTCCCGAAGAACCTCGTCAGCATCCGCCACACCGGCGCCAGCGACGACGAGAAGCTCCGTGTCCTTTTCGTTGCCATTACCCGCGCGAAGCAGAGCCTTTATCTGACGAACTCCCGTCTCGCCCCGAGCGGCAAAGAAATTCATCGCCTCGCCTACCTCGAAGAGGATAGCCGCGACAGCGTCGCTGGGGAATCGCCTTACCTTCCGACTCCCAACAAAATCATCCACCTTCACGACGGTGATCTCGACGCCTCGCAGAAAATCGAAACCAAGCGCCTCAGCTGGCTCTCCGCTTACCAGAACATCGAGCCCTCCAAGATTGAGCCGCTATTGAAGGCCCGCCTTGAGAATTATCGCCTCACTGCTTCCGATCTGACCACCTTCATCGACCTGACCTACGCTGGCCCCCAGGCCCTCTATCAACGCAAAGTTCTCCGCGCTCCCGATGAGCCGGCCAGTCGCGCCCTCTGCTACGGCACTCTAATTCACTCCGTTTTCGAGCAGGTGACCAGCGGTCATATCGACGACGCGGCCGCCCTCGAACTCTTCAAATCCTCCGTCCCCCGCACCGCGCTCGAGCCCGAAGAACAACAGGCTCTCCTCGAGCAAGGCGCGCGCGACCTGAATATCGCCCTCACCGAGTTCAGCGACATCCTCCGCCACCCGAACGCCCGCGCCGAAGCTAACCTCTCTCCCGAAAAGCTGAACTTCGAGGGCGTCCCCTTGACCGGCAAAATCGACCACATCAACCTCGACGAGGCTGCCAAGACCATCGAAGTCTACGATTTCAAGACCGGCACCTTCCACGACGGCAAGTGGGACAGCCGCCCCTCTCTCTATAAATACCGCCTCCAGCTCGGTTTCTACAAGCTCCTCCTGAATCTCTCCTCGACCTACAGCAAATACAAGGTCACCCGCGGCCACATCC
>CAOQNC010000061.1 GCA_948511255.1 uncultured Candidatus Saccharibacteria bacterium
ATGGTGTTTTTGGCGTCGGTGATTTTTTTACTGTCGCCGCCGGAGATGATGTAGCGGACGCCGCCCCAGATGAGCATGATGACAGAGAGCGCGCCAACGATGGCGAGGGCGATGCTGGTGAGCTGGGTGAAGACGCCATTGTCGCCGATGAGCTCGGCGGGCATGCCTTCGGCGCGGGCGATTTCCGCACCTTCCTGAACGGTGAGAGCCATGGCTTTACCAGCGCAAAGCGTGAGGCAGGCGCCGATGCCAGTGATGATTTGTAGAACATTTTTCGCAAACTTCATTTGATTTTCTCGCAGTTATATGATAATGAATTACTTGTATATATTATAGCACAAAAGTCGAGGAGAAAAATGTTTTTGAGGGATTTTGTTGTAAAAGGCGTGTCTTGTGGTATAATGGGGAGTATCTGGAGGGTTACCCAAGTGGCTGAAGGGGACGGTTTGCTAAATCGTTAGTCTGGGGAAACCTGGAGCGGGAGTTCGAATCTCCCACCCTCCGCCAGGAAGGAAAAATTGTCACGCTTGCGTGGCGATTTTTGCTTCTCCGCTAGAAGAAGCAGGAGATTTGAACTCGAGTTCGTTATCGAGCGAAGCGAGATTACCTTCTCCCACCCTCCGCCAAACGAACCAAAATGGGCTACTTTGCAAATTCTATCGGCGTTCGCTCATCGTAAGATGCGCTTCACTTGATAGAATGTAAATTGGCCTCATTTTGTTTTCGTTTGGTTTCTATTCGTGGGTGGTTTTTGGGGATTTTGAGTGAAAAGTGGATGGGGTATGGTAGAATATAGTTATGGCTACGAATAATTCGAAGAATTCTTCAAAAAAGGTGGCGGAGGCGAAGGTCGTCAGGGAGGCTCCGGGGAGGGGGCAGACGGATATTAGCTGGGAAGCCGAGGAATATATTGTGCGCGACAAGACGACGTGGTGGTATGTTGGTTTGGTCGCGGTGGGGTTGGTTTTGTCGGGGATTTCGGTGCTTTTGCAATGGTGGAGCTTCCTGGCGGTGGTGATTTTGAGTGTGATTGCGCTGATGATTTATGCGATGCGGCCGCCGCGAATTTTGCGTTATTCCCTGTCAAACAAGGGCCTGAGCGAGGGGGATAAACTTTATAATTATAATGATTTTAAGTCGTTTGGTCTTTTGCATGAGGAGTCGCATTTTGCGATTGTGTTGACGCCGCGGAAGCGGTTTTCGCCGCGAGTGACGGTATATTTCCCGGAGGCGCAGGGGGAGGAGATTGTGGATGCTTTCGGGGCGAGGCTGCCAATGGAGGAAGTGAAACTAGATATGCTAGATAAGCTAATAAAGTTCTTGCGAATTAGTTTTTGTGATATAATAAGTAGTATACGTTAATGTAAATAATAAATGGTGGGAGACGATATGAACCAAAACCGTAATAAAGATAATGATTTGCAGCGTGCGATCGATGAAATCACCCAAAAGGGTGGTTCGGCTGGTGGTCCGAAACCATCGAATACTCCGGCTCCAGCAGGTCAGCCACCAATGATGCCGCCAGCGGGTCAGCCAGGCGCGATGCGCTTGCCGCAGACTCCGGCTGCTCCACAGATGGGTATGCCGACTGTTCCATCAATGGGTGGTGCTGGTTTTGGTCGCTCGATGGGCGGTTATGGTTCCGGTTCTGATATTTCTAAGGTTAAGGAAGCGGCGCTCAAAGAGCTCTTCCCGATTATGGATCGTGTTGAAGTCGATCCAGAGAAGCGCTTCATGCTCTATCAGGAAATGTTGAACACGATGCGTGATAAGGCGGTGATTGCGCCGGCTTATGAAGCTGCTCGCCAGATTCGTGATGATAAGGTGAGGGCGGATTCGTTGCTCTACCTCATCAATAGCATCGACGAAATGTCGCTCTAAAGTTTTTAGATAGGAAAAGCCCCTCGCGGAATGCGGGGGACTTTTTGAGGTTCGCTAGTTTTGGATCGTTCTGGGCGGATTGTTGAGGTTTTATGGGGTTGGGCTGGAATTGCTCCTGGATGGGCTGGAGTTATTCTTGGATGGGGAGGTAGACAAGCTCGTCTTCGGCGGCGATGCGGGAGAAGATGCTACAGAGGTAGGTGGCGCTCAGGACGACGGCACGGCCAGCGTCGTAGCTAGCGGTAACTTCGGCGCCATCGGGGAGGGGCTGGTTGCGGTCGGGGTTGATGAGGTAGAGAAGGTCGCGGATGACGTCGCGGGAAATGAAGGCTTGGTGCTCGGGGAGGGCGATTTTCGGGGAATAGCTTGGAAAGAAAGTATAGCAGAGGATGGCGCGCTGAAGGCGTATGTCTTCCTCGTTGGCGGTGGCGCGCGCAGTCATTTCCTGAAGGAGACGCTTGGCGCCGGCGCGGGTCAAGAGTGGTCGGCGGCGACCGAGGTGGTTGGGGAGGCTGAGAGTGCGGAAATAATAGACGAGCCGGTGGTGTTTTTTGAGGCTTTGATAGGCGTCGAAGATTTCCGTGTAGGAGAAACTGAGGTAGAGTTCGCAATAGGGGTCGTTCTGTTTGTTGATGCCGTTGTAGGCGTAGGGGAGGACGTAGTGGGTGGAGAGACTGTAGGCGTCGGCGAAGACGTCGCGGCTGGAGGTGTAGTCGCCGAAGAGCTTGCGGCCGGCGAGGTGGTTGATGATGAAAGTAGTGAGGAAGTAGCAGGAGAAGGCGGTGATTGCGAGCACGATCGCGGAGAGAATGCTGGCTCCGGCGAGAGCGGTGATTTGGTTGTTGGGGTATTGCGGAGAATTGGACCATACTCGGAGTGCGAAGTAGGCGGTAGACAAGCCGATCGCAATGGAAAAGATGGCACAGAGATAGATGTTTAGGACGGGAAAACGGGCGGTTTCGGACAGGGGTTTCATGGGGTTTCCTCCTTTGAAATTGTGGATTTTTGGTGAGTAGGGATGGTTTATGAGGGGCTGTGTACGGGTAGTCAGAATACCAAAATAGCGAATTGAAAAGGTGCGCGGTATCCTGAAAGAGGCCGTGTTATCTTTCTATTGTAGCACAGGTTATGCTTTTTGTCAATATGTAGGCCATGAATTGGCCAAATGCTGCTAGATGCGCCGATGAAAAGCCCCTGGGAGGGGCTTTTTTTGGAGGGGTTCGGTTAGGAATTATAATTGTCGGTGGCTTGGATGGCGGCGTAGAGCCCATAGAAACTGCCGTCCGCACGTTGGGCAAGCGCATCGTGGCCGCAGCCTGTAAATCCTTCTTTAGGACAAGAAGAACCTTTATAAAACTTGATAGCATTGGAGAGATTGGGGAGTTTGCCGTAGGATTTGAGATTGTTCGTCTCGATGGCCTTAAAAAGAGGCATGTATTCTATGGTGCCGTCGTCCATAAGGAAGAAAAGAGTTTCGCTGTGGCCGCCGTTGCCGAAGTTGGTGAGGAGAATGTCAATAGGGGTACCAGAAAGACTAAAATCAGAAATGCTCTCAGTGCCTGTTTTGTCGGGGTGGAGGTATGGGTAATATTCGGCGGGATAAACTTCTTTGATACGATCCCAGTTAAGGGTGAGAGTAGCTTGGCTAGTTGAAAGGTTTAGGCTGGCGCTAAAGGGGGAGTTTGTGTAATCAAGTGAAGTGCTAACGCTATAAGCCATGTCATAATTGCCGTTGAGGGGATTTTTGCTGCCGAGGACGAGGCTGCTGGGGACGGAGGCGAGGACTTTGTTGCGGATTTCCGAGGTGATTTCTTCGGAGCCGTCGGGAGTTTCTGGGTTGTCATCGGGGCTGTCGGTTG
>CAOQNC010000062.1 GCA_948511255.1 uncultured Candidatus Saccharibacteria bacterium
GACCCGAAGAAACCTTATATCCGCCCCCGCCGAACTTACCGCCAGCGTTCAAGACCGTCAGCACCGTCTCCAGCGTCGACTTCCCTGTCTTCGGATGAATGTCGACCGGAATACCGCGCCCGTTATCATCGACCCGAATCCCCCCGTCCGCAAGAATCGTAATCACGACCTTCGTACAAAAACCGGCAATCGCCTCGTCAATCGCGTTATCCGCGATTTCCTTCAAAAGATGATGTAAGCCATCGTAACCCGTCGACCCGATATACATACCCGGCCGAATCCGCACATGCTCCAACCCCTCCAAAACCTGGATTTGCGAACTGTCATATTCTTGCCCACTACTTTTTTGTTTTTCAGACATTCAGATACCTCAGCTTACATTACCTCTTTATTTTACCGCACTTCCCAGATAAAATCAACCCCGAACCGCCATATATATTATATATAGCACCTACTTCCCCTCAATCTCCAATTCCTCAAAACTCACAAAACTTGTTGTAGTATTTTCATCACCCAATATCTTGTCCGCCTCGTCAAGCAACGCATCAAAGCCATTTTCCTCAACTTCCGCCTGCGTAGCGCCTGGCCGGAACGGCAAACGCTGTTCTCGCACACATTGCGCCAAAAATACCTTCATCGCCGCCGTCGACGACATCCCCATCTGTTTGAAGACCTTTTCCGCTTCCGTTTTTAGTTCTTTATCCACCCTAAAGGCCATTCTCACTATTTCGCTCATGCTTGTATTTTTACCTTTCTTCTTGACATTATACCAAAATACTATCTCAAGCACAAGCTCTTTGTGTGCCCATTGTGCGCACACTAGACACACACTGTATGCCACAGCCCATTTGGCACTCATACCCGAAGACCGCCAAAAATCCTCGCCAAAACGCCAAAACCATGACCTAACTGCCCCACAAATCATCATTTTTACCCCCCAAACCCCACAATTTTCCCAAAACTCAAATCCGCGAAAATCATCCGAAAATCGCACCAAAATCCAAAGAAAATGCCCCGGCCACAATCGCAGCCAGGGCAAATCCCTCAAAAAACCGAGAAATCTCAATGCTCACACGCAGAAACCCAAAAAGCCTCAATACCTCGCCGCCGCCAGCGTCTGATACAACCTCTGGTAGTATCCCATTGCCTCCGGTCCGAGATACCGCACTTCTCCAGCGCTATACGACGCGTGCGGCACTTCATAGCAGCCGTCCGCCTTCATGAACAACGCCAAATCCGTGAAATCCGCCTCGACGACGTCTTCCGCCACCACCTTCGGCAAATCACCACTGCTAAAAGCATAAACTCGCCAACAGACCAGGCGCCCGTCCTTCAAGCCCCACATCCTCGACGACATGCTGCTCGGACCGGCCACAATTTCATCGAAAAACGCTGCCACCGCGCCGCCCTCTCCGAGCAACAATAACTCCGAACCAGTAAAGGCATATACCTGATCCTTTGGTGAAATCAGTCCCAGCTCCTGACACTTTGCATATTCATTCGCATATTCCATGGCCTTTTGCTGCTCTGATTCCCCGAAAGTCACCGCACCTGACTCGTCTTCGATCTCTGGTCTCGTCGCGTCCAGTTGCGCGATTTCCTCAGCCGTCTTCGGCAAAGCGCACCGATTATAGAGAGTTGCCGTCTTTTCGTCCAGTTCGCAGTCCCAATGGTCGACCAGCTCCCCCTGTTTATACAGCCAGACGCCAGTCGATGTCATGAAGAATGTTCCCCGCTGCGTCCTTAACTCGCCGTAAATCGCGCCCAGGCCTTCCACGCCCGTCGAAATCCCTCCCGGCAAATCAACATAGAAATCCCAGCGAAGCATCCAATCCCAGCCGTGCGTCCCTTCCTCATTCCAGCTCGCATACTGCGTATTTCGTTCGCCAAGCGCCATGAGCAGCTCTTTCGACACGCCTTCGCGCTTCCACCAAGCCTCATCCTCGAAGCCAGCATAAGCCAGCTCCAGCGGATCCGTCGTCTGGTCATAACGCCACGCCTCATACCGATACTCCAGATGCCCATCCGTCCAGTCCACCTCAACAATTGTCGAGCCGTCATGCGACCGCCTCATCGAACCGTCCCACTCTCCGGCCTGATACTGTCGTAGCATCTCATACGGATCGTCAATGTCGTAAGTTTGCTTGTCCAGCATCATCACTCTGACGCCGTCCACGACTAGCCACCCCGACACCAGCTCCCGATGTTCACCAGTATCATGCGCAACCGGTATAATCGGCACCGCTACATCAAGATAGAGACAGTGCTCGTAGTCCGCGCTCCAGACGAAATAGATCTCCAAGTCATTATACGAATCCGTCCAGACGCCCCAGATTTCCGGGCTCTCCAGCCAAGATTCCACAACGCCTTCCAGCGTCCACTCCTCCGTCGGCAACACCGCCTCCGGATAATTCTCCCGGCAATACTCCCGGAACTCCGCATCCGTCGTTATCTCCGAGCCCCCATAAGGGTCGACGGACGTATACACCTCGCTCATCCGATCCGTCCGCACGCCATTCTCGTCCAAAATCTCCGCCTCTATCTGATATTCTCGCAGCTCCGCCTCCTTCTTGGCCAATTTCTCGTCTTTCTCTGTCAACGCCGCCTCTTTCTTCGCCAATTCCGCCGCATACTGCCGTTCCGCCATCTCAAAGCCATCCTCACGCCCATATATCAGGCCCACGCACAGCATCGTTACTGCTACCACGATAACCGTAATTATGGTCGCCCAGCTTCTCCAGCGCACTACAGCCGTATTCTCCAGGATCCATTCAGGTTTCATAATTTCCTCCTTTTTCTGAGGGGTTAAGGTGCTTACTCCACAAACTCGCCTCCTCCTTTCACTCAATTTCGCCAAGAACTAAACCTAGCCATTTTGAGTTCACAGATTCGCGCCCACCCCCGATATTTTTGTAGATCCTACCCGCCTAGTCTAACACTTCCTCATCACATCCGCAAGCGTAAGCCTAGCCTGCCAACCCCAATCCCACAACCATAAGCCTCATCGTCAACTCACATCATGGCACACACCAGACACACAATAGGCACACATTGTGTGCCTATCTCATTCAAAATGCTAATGCAGCTTATTCCTTCAGCACCGCCCTAACGAATAATCTCTGCGTATAAGTCTGCTCTGCCCGAATCCACTCCCCCGTACAAGTAATCAGCGTCAGAGTCGGCGTCTCTGCGTCCACCGGCCGATCCGCCACCTTCATATACGCATCCGCCTCCGCACCCTTATCCTTATAAACCATCTCTGTCACGGCATAGGTAAACTTCCGCCCGTCGCCCATTTCTATCACAATTTCATTCCCTGGCACGAGGTTCGGCAACCACTTAAACACCCCGTCCCCCAGCGGCCCACCATGCCCGTCAATCACCGTCGCCCACTTCCCGACTCGCCCCGGATACGCCGACCGATAATACCAGCCCACGATATACGAACTATCCGGCGCACCCATCGCACCCCCGCTCGTCAACCCCACCTCAATAATCGGCACATTATAGAGGTCGACCGCCGCAATCGTCAAATACCGTGGCTTATTCGCCGCTACCGTATACGCGCTCCAATCTGGAATCTCCGTCTCTGGCACCAGCGGCTCATTCCCGTCCGCCGGCCCCACCGGCTCCGGCTCTGGCTCTTCCTCTGCCAGGGCCTTCATGCTGAGACTGATCTTATGATCTGCCGTGGAAATAATCTTCACTTTTACCTTCTGGCCTTCCTTCAATAC
>CAOQNC010000063.1 GCA_948511255.1 uncultured Candidatus Saccharibacteria bacterium
TATCAGCACCGCCCCAATCCCGTACACCGGACTAAACGGCCCGTAAACCAGCCCCCGCCGCGACTCCCACATCGGCGTCCCCGTCGCCCAAAACGACGTCACCAAGTGCATAATCTCCTCCCAGTACGTCCCAAACACACACCCCACCACAAACAGAATCACCGCCTGATAAAAAATCATCCGCCCCGAAACCTTCTTCGGCTCCTTCTCCGCAGCCACCTCCTGCGCAACTTTTCCTGGAATCTCTTTCTCGGCCAGTTTACTCATCTTCCTCTAATTATACCATATCCCGCATCCCGCTCCAGAAGTACTCAATCCGCATTACCCCCGTTACCTCTTGACAAAAAGCATAACCTGTGCTACAATGATAACAATCCACTCTGGGGACGAAGTGGACAAGTTTTTGACGACATGTTATAAAACATATTCCCAAAAACTCTCGCGAATCTACCTGTCCCGCCAGCACATTAAAATCTGAAGATAGCAAGGATTTTGGATTGGAGAATCTCAATCGGTAATAGTCCGATAAATCAAGGAGGGGGAAATATAACCGTGATCAAATACCTGAAAAAAGTTATCTCTAAAATTAATAGTGATCGAAGTGAACTATTCCGGCTCAAAACCACGGATGCGCACATCCAGCGCTGGGGTGCTTCATGGTTTCGCGCCGGCATCTTGGCGGTTAATGACAGCGGTGAATATTTGTGCGTCGAAGAAAAACGCGCCAAAATCAACGGTGTCTACCAAGACGTAAGCGATATCTGGAACCTGCCGTCGGGATGTTCTGAACGGCACGAAGATATTGTTGCCACCGCATGTCGCGAAGGTAAGGAAGAAACTGGTTATACCTTCCAACCGAGCGGAATTTGCCAAATTATTCACTCATCCGATCCTCTTAACCCGTACATCATGATAGTTTTCGTTGCTCAAGCTATTGGTGGCGAGCACGACTTCGATCATAGCGAAATCAAGGCTCATCGCTGGTTATCCAGAGAACAAATTTCAATCTTGAACAACCAAAACAAGCTGCGCAGCCCAGGTTTTATTCTGGGGGCTATTTCTAATTATGAAAGCGGCTTAATTATGCCGTTAGATATCCTCCGGCTCAAGTCTTAGGCACTTATCTTCAGATAAAGCCCTACCCATAGAAATGGGCGGGGCTTTGCTTTTTCGTAAAAATCAGCTACAATAATCTTAACACGAGGTACAGCATTGCTGGATAGCGGAGCCTAGGCCTCGTTGTTCTTTTGCTAAAGTTTACTAGCACTCTTGACAATAGACTGCCAATTTGCTACAATAAAAATAGTTTAGCAGTCTTGACATATGATTGCTAACACGATATTATTGATATAAATTACGCTATTTAATAAGCTATGGTAAAAGTTGAGCCGTCTGCCCTTTCTTGGGAGGATCCGGACTCACGAGGAGGACGAGCGCGTCAGCCCTGCGACGGCAGGCGCTGACGACGCGCCTCCCGAAAAGAGCAGACGGCTCACTATTGCCATATCATAACCAAGAAAGGGAATTATCATGTCAAAAATCATCGGTATTGACCTCGGTACAACCAACTCCGCCTTCGCCTACATGGTCGCGGGCAAGCCAGAGGTCATTACGAACAGCGAAGGCGACCGCACGACCCCGTCGGTTGTCGCCGTCACGAAAAAGGGTGACCGCCTCGTCGGCAAAGTCGCTCAGCGTCAACGCGTCACGAACCCAAAAAACACCATCTATGGCATCAAACGCCTCATCGGCCGCAAGTTCGACGACAAGGAGGTTCAGCGCGACCTTGACATCATGCCATATAAGATTGTCAAAAAAGGCAACGGCGTCGCCGTCGAAATGGATGGCAAGGAATATACTCCGGAAGAAATCTCGGCCATGATTCTCTCAAAAATCAAGGCTGACGCTGAGGCTTTTCTCGGCGAGAAAGTCACCGAAGCGATCATTACCGTCCCGGCTTACTTCGACGATTCTCAGCGCCAAGCGACCAAAGACGCCGGTAAAATCGCTGGTCTCGAAGTCAAGCGCATCATCAACGAACCGACCGCAGCCGCTTTGGCTTACGGCCTTGAGAGCAAAAAAGACGAAAAAATCGCCGTTTTCGACCTCGGTGGTGGTACTTTCGATGTCTCCATCCTCGAGCTCGGCGATGGCGTCTTCGAAGTGAAATCCACCAACGGTGATACCCACCTCGGCGGTGAAGATTTCGACAACATTATCGTCAACTTCCTTCTCGAGGAGTTCAAGAAAGAATCCGGCATCGACATCAAAGATGACGCCGCCGCCATGCAGCGTGTCAAAGACGAAGCCGAGAAGGCAAAGAAGGAACTTTCCAGCACGACCTCTGTCGAAATCAACTTGCCATTCTTGACCGCCGACGCCGATGGCCCGAAGCACTTTGAATACACCTTGACCCGTGCCAAGCTTGAAGAATTAGTCAAGCCTCTCCTCGAGCGCCTCGCTGAGCCTGTCGAAAAAGCCCTGAAAGACGCAAAACTCACCGCGAAAGACATCAACGAAGTTGTTATGGTTGGTGGTATGACCCGCATGCCGGCCGTCGTCGAAGAAGTCAAGAAAATCTTCGGCAAAGACCCGATGCAGGGCGTCAACCCTGACGAAGTCGTCGCTGTCGGTGCTGCCATCCAGGGCGGCGTCCTCCAGGGCGATGTGAAAGACGTCCTTCTCCTCGACGTTACCCCGCTTTCTCTCGGTATCGAGACCATGGGCGGCGTCAGCACGAAGCTCATCGACCGCAACACCACCATCCCGACCTCGAAATCCGAAGTCTTCTCCACCGCCGCTGACAACCAGCCTCAGGTCGAGATTCACGTCCTCCAGGGTGAGCGCGAAATGGCCGCCGACAACAAATCCCTCGGCCGCTTCATCCTCGACGGCATCGCTCCGGCTCCCCGCGGCGTTCCTCAGATTGAAGTCACCTTCAACATCGACGCCAACGGCATCCTGAACGTCACCGCGAAAGATAAAGGCACCGGCAAGGAGCAGTCGATTACCATCCAGAACTCTGGCAACATGAGCAAGGAAGACATCGAGAAGGCTCAGGCCGAAGCCGAGGCTCACGCCGAAGAAGATAAGAAAAAGCGTGAGTCGATCGACGCCAAGAACCAGCTCGAGAACAAGATTTACCAAGCCGAGAAAATGCCAAACGATTTGAAGGACAAAATCACCGAAGACGACGTCAAAACCATCAAAGAAGCCGTCGAAGAAGCGAAAAAGGTCTTGAATGACGCCTCCGCCGACAAGGACAAATACGAAGAAGCCATCAAGACTCTCGACGGCGTCCTCATGCCGATCGGCGCTAAGATGTACCAAAACACCACCGCCGACGCCAACGCTTCGACCGACAACGCCGACGCTAAATCCGACGATTCCAAGTCCGACGACGAACCCGTAGAAGGTGAAGTTGTCGACAAATAACCGCAGCTAACTCGGGCCGCTGCTCGCAGCCCAAATAGTAGGCCTCAACTATCTCCGAAAAAACGAGAACCCGCCCTTCAAAAGGCGGGTTTCTCCTGCCCTCAAAATCCCAACAGAGGCGACTATTGACAAAATCACCAACCTGTGCTACAATAGAAAGATAAGGTCAGCTAAAATCTCACCTTCGCAATTTCAATAGATTGAGATTTCAGCTGGCTAATTTCTTTGGAGGTGTTTTCATGAGAAAACCTTTGTCCCTGATTGTCGCCGATATCATCGGCATCGTCTTTGCC
>CAOQNC010000064.1 GCA_948511255.1 uncultured Candidatus Saccharibacteria bacterium
GGTGCCGTCAGCGCGGAACTCCAACATCTTCTCGAGGATGATATGGGTGGCGGTGCGGTCGGCGGGCGAATTCTCGTAGTCGATCTCGTTGCCGATGAGGTTCAGCAAATCGTTCAGGTAGTAATCGTAGTTTGCTTCCATCTCGGCCAAAATCCATTCGTAGCCGAGATATTCATCGGGGTCATGAGGCTTTTCGGTGGCCCAGTCGGATACGCGATCGAGGTCGTATTGGTAGCCATCGCTTTGGAGTTCTACGCAGAGAGAGTTGATAGCGACGGCGACCTTGGCGTAAGCGCGGTTGCGCGAGAAGAAACGCTTGGCTTTGGTGTAGTTCATGGGCTCGGCGTTCTGGTCGAGCCAGGTGCCTTTATGGTCCATGAGGATCGGCAAACGTTCTTCGTGCGGATTGGGGTCCTCGGGCTCGGCAGGGCCGGGCTGATCCTCATTGCTCTTGTCGTCATTTTGGTCATCAAGACCGATGACAGACAGAGGCCGGCTGTCGGTAGCGGCGCAGTTCGGGCAGCCGCAGGTGCAACCGTCGAGCAACGACATGCCGACGTGAAGCCCCTCGAAATAACCGGCCGAGTTGGCGATTTCTCCCGAGGAGTAGATGGCGTCGGCGACCTGTTGCCTCTTGGCTTCTTGACTGGCCTTTTGGTTGATGCCGTAGCCGATAGCGTGGACGCAGAAGCCGGCGGCAAATGCCAAGATCAGGGACAGAGCGAGGAATTTTTTCTGGATTTTCATGGGAATACCCTCCAAGTTTTTATTTCCGTTCTCGGTCAGCACGTTTTAGAGCGACTCTCGAGCACGGATATGGCATCTAGCCTCAAAAACCAGCCAATGTAATCACATCTGGTAAGGTTCTTGAGGTCTAGATTAGACCTTATACTTCCATTGTATCACACATAAGCATTTTTGTCAAGATAGGTTATGCTTATTGTGGAGTTTTGGCAAATGGCATGATTATTAAAAACCTGGATTGGCTTATGTAAATGGACCGGGCTGAGCCGGTCCATTATGGGGTTAGTTCTGGCGGAGGAAGGCGAGGAGTTCGGGGTTTTCCATGAGGTGAGATTCTTCGATTTGCTCTTGGTTGCGGACGGGGAGGAAGATGGTGAGTTTTGCGACGTCTTTGTTGCAATGTGGGCAATGATAGAGGTAGGCGCCGCAGGCGTAACAGCCGGTCGGGATGTCGGATTTTTTGTCGACTCTGATGAGGTGCTGGACGTAATAGTTCGGGTCCTCGATGGATTGGTAGTGGCCGACCATCATGGTCGGGAGGGCGTAGAGCTGCTTTTTGGTCAGGGTCATGGCGCTGGTGCAGGCGGAGCACCAGTCGTCGTGAAACAGGGCTTGGACTTTGCGAAGGAGACTCATGCGGGGTTATTTGCTAGCTTTGTCGGACTTTTTATCGGTTTTGGCGGCGTCAGAAGATTTGTCGGATTTTGCGGATTTTTCGGCGGAGTTGCCCTTTGCAAGGGAGTTTTTCTTGGCTTCTTCGATGTTTTTAACCATGAGGTCGGCTTTAGAAATACCAGTCAAGATGCGCTTGTCGTCCATGCGCCAGCGTTGGTTCGACATGAAGGTATTGACGCGGACGTCGATTTTTTGGTCGATGGTGAAGATGAAGCTGACGCGGCTGCTGCCTTCCATGAAGCCGGCGCCACCACGACCGTCATCGGTCCAGGCGCGGCTGATGCGGGAGGCGGGGAGGATGTAGTTTTGGAACGGGTTCCAGTAGAAAATGACGCCCATCATACCCTTCTCGACGTCGAGGACGACGGTCTGGCCGCGGCCGTAGAAGGTCTGGTTGCGGCGGTAGCCTTCAGCTTCGAAGCGCTTTTCAAGTTCTTTGGTCTTTTGCTTGAAGATGAGTGAGCCGCCGAAAATCCACCAGACGACTGCGGCGATGGTCGGAACCATAGTGGTCAAAACTGCGCCGGTGCCGCCGTCGCGGAAGCAGAAATAGCACAGGGTGTAGCCGAGCGCGCAGATGATAGCAGGGATAAAAATGTATCCGAGCAAGTATAAAATGTTGATTTTTTGGATTTTCTCCATATTTCCTCCTGATTATGTTTATTCCCAATCGGATTTTGGCGCGGGCCGCTTCTTGGTGAAGAAGGCCGGAAAAAGTCCGATTTTCGATCCTATAAAATGTAGTATAGCGAAGACGGCGACAGTCGTCAAGATTTGAAGGCCGAGGGCAAAATCGTCGATGTAATATTCGGGGCTTTCGATGGCGCCAGCGCCGACCATGTCGATATAAATGTCGTGGCGGGAGAGGGGTTCTTTATATTCGATTTGGCTGAGGAAGGTTTCGCTGTCTTCGAGGTTGGCTTCGACGAGCTGGCCGATGGGGAGAATGGTGTCGCCGGTGTAATAGCTGTCGCTTTCGTTGACTTTGGTGACGTTTTCGGTGTTAATGCGGGCGGCGATGATTTCGCCGGAGGGGAGGGTGAGGGCGTGGAGGGGCATACCGTTGTAGTAGCCGCTGCCGCGGTTGCGGTATTCGATGCCAGGGGAGATGACGGTGAAAGTATCGTGAGTTTCGAGGTCTTTGATGCTCTCGGCGCGGAAGGTTTCGGCGGTGGCGGGGCCGCCGATTTCGCCGCTTGCGACGACGTGATCGGCTTTATAGTCTTCGTAACTGGCGGTGCGAACGGATTTCGCGAGAGCTTCGACGCCGCAGCCGGCCAGGAAGCCGAGTGCGAGGCAGATCCAAATGTCGAAACGGAGATGGTAATAGCGGGCCATAATTCCTTTCTGCTTTAGTGCGATGGTTTTGAGCTTTGGTTTAGGCTTGGGTTTTGGGTTTTTAGGCTTTTGGCTTTTTGGGCTTTTGGCAAGAAAAGAACTCCCCATGACTAGGGAGTTCTTTAGCGAAAGTTAGTCTTCGACGACTACGCCCATAGAGCGGGCGGTGCCGGCGATGACCTTGACAGCACCGTCGAGGTCGATGGCGTTCAACTGGCCCATCTTGACCTTGGCGATTTCCTCGAGGTCGGCGCGGGAGATCTTCCCGACCTTCTCGAGATTTGGCTTGCCGGAGCCTTTTTCGATTTTGATTTTTTCACGAATCAAATCATCGACAGGCTGACCGAGGCAGGTCCAGTCAAAAGTCCGATCATCGTAAACTTTGATGTGGACGATGACGTTTTTGCCGTTAAATTCTTTGGTTTTCTCGTTGAACGGGTTGATGAAATCCATCATGTTAAGACCCCATTGACCGAGGGTGGAACCGACTGGAGGTCCGGCCGTAGCCTTGCCGCCAGGAATGCGCAACTTAAGGTTGCCGATTACTTGCTTTGCCATAATTTTCCCTTTTCTCGGGTGAAGCTCCCGAGCCGATTATTAATAATCGTGCGTAACGTATCTATTTTACTATAAGTTGGTGGATTTGTCGAGAGAAAAATATATCGTATCTTTCTATTGTAGCACGGATAATGATTTTTGTCAAGAGAGGGGTGGATTTTGGGAAGGTGGAGTGGTAAAATTAAGTTAAAATAAATGGAGGAAATGATGAAGGATACAAAGAAAACGGTAGCGTTGGTGATTGCGGTGGTGGCGATTGTGCTGCTCGGGGTGCTAGGGGTGGTGGCGCTGAACGAGGGGAATTCGGAGCAGAAGGTCGA
>CAOQNC010000065.1 GCA_948511255.1 uncultured Candidatus Saccharibacteria bacterium
TAGCGTTAATAGTGGTGGTTCTGGCTGGGACTTTAGCATGGTGTATGTTGACGAGAGGGGATTCTGAGGGCCAAGGCGGTGCGTCTGGAGGTGATGATGCGACATTGGATGGTTCTGAAGATGCCGAGGGTGATGCTGAAGAGTTTTTGAAACAGGATGAGGCAGTGCGAGAGGTAGTCGCGGCGATAAAAGAGAAGGCTTTGGAGCTGCTGGATCCGTATAAGCTGGTCGATAGTATCTATGATGTAGAGGTGCCATATAAGCCAGAGGGATTTTTGACGGCGATTCAGTTAAATCGGGGGTATGGGGTTAAGGTGGAGGATTCTGTGAACCCGACGTTGCCGGAAAAAATTAATAGCGTGGATTGGGCGACGGAGTATGGTAATGTATTGAAGGAGCGGGGGTTTGTGGATACGGGAGAATATTATACGCTTTCTAGCGCGGTACATAGCGGAGGGTCGTTGTTCGTAAATGAGGAGAGCGGCGTAGTTTGTATGGTGGAGGATGAGCCGCGTTTGGATTGTAGTCATAAGGATTGGTATAATAAGGCAGATGCGGAGTTGACGAATGAGTTAGCTAAGGTATTTGAGGCTGCGACAGGAGAGGAAGTGGGGTATTTGGTGGCGACGGTTGAGAGTATTCAAAATAGCTCGGTGGCGCCGTATCAGAGGATTTATGTGGGCCGAAGCGGATATAGGTCAAGTTTCTACCGGGTGAGCTCGGACGCGGAGTGGGTGTATTTTGCGAGTGGGCAAGATGGGCCAGCTTGTGCCGAATATAATACGGAAGACTTGAAGAAGGCGTTTGCGGGGACGCGGTGCTGGGGCGAGGGAGAGTATTTGGAGGTTGAGCCGTAGGGGGTAGTTGAAAACAGAGTACATAAAAACTCCCCGGTGGCGGGGAGTTTTTAGGGCTATGGCGTAGTTTTTAGTACATGCCGCCCATGTCGGGAGCAGCGGGAGCTGCTTTTTCGGGGATGTCGACGATGAGGGCACCCATGGTGATTGCGGTGGCAGCGATGCTGGTCGCGCTCTGGACGGCTTCCTTCGTGACTTTTGCTGGGTCGATGACGCCAGATTTCTTGAGGTCGACGAGACCTTTTTCTGGTTCCATGACGTTAATTCCCTGACCTGGCTTTGCCTTCTCGACTTCGGCGAGGAGCGCTTGAGAGTTCAGGCCGGCGTTTTCCATGATATGGATAAACGGAGCTTGGAGGGCTTTCTTGACGATTTTCGCACCGTCGGTGTCGGCTTTGAGGTTGCTTGCGAGGTTGACGAGGGTGACGCCACCACCGGTGACGATACCTTCGGCGAGAGCGGCTTTCGTAGCAGCAACGGCGTCGTCGACGCGGAACTTTTTCTCGTCGATTTCGGCTTCGGAGGCGCCACCGACCTTGATGACGGCGACTTTGCCGAGGAGGGCGGCAGCGCGTTTCTCGAGTTCTTCGCGGGCGTAATCGGATTTCTCAAGTTTGGCTTGGGACTGGATGAGCGCGATGCGATCTGCGACGGCTTTCTTGTTGCCGGCGCCTTTGATGATAGTGGTCTCGTCTTTGGTGGCGAGGACTTTGTCACAGGTACCGAGGACTTCCATGCCGACTTCTTCGAGCTTCATGCCTTTGTCGCTAGAGACGACGGTAGCGTCGGTCAAGATGGCGATGTCTTCCATGATTTCCTTACGGCGGTCGCCAAAGGATGGGGCTTTCAGGACGAGGGTGTTGAAGACGCCTTTGAGCTTGTTTAGGACAAGGACGGAGAGGGCTTCGCCAGAAACTTCTTCGGCGATAATGACGAGGTCTTTGCGACCGGCTTGAGCGCATTGTTCAAGAAGCGGAATAAGCTCGCTGGCGCTGCTGATTTTTTGGTCGGTGATAAGGACGAGAGGTTTCTCGAAGAGGGCTTCTTGGCGGTTAGTGTCGGTGACGAAGAATGGGGAGGAGTAGCCTTTGTCGTAGGTGAAGCCTTCGACGATTTCTTGCTCCATTTCGAGACCTTGGCCTTGTTCGACGGTGACGATGCCGTCTTTGCCGATTTTGCTGATGACGTCGGCGATGAGCTGGCCGATTTCTTTGTCGCCAGCGGAGATTGAGGCGACTTCGGCGACTTTTTTGTCATCGCCTTCGATTTTTTCGGCGGATTTTTCGATGCCTTTGATGATTTCGGCGCCAGCTTCTTCAATTCCCTTGCGGAGCTCCATTGGATTCACGCCGGCGGCGATGAGCTTGTTGGCTTCGCTCAAGATATTGTAGGTCAAGACGGTGACGGTCGTGGTGCCGTCGCCAGCGACTTTGTTGAGCTTCTGGGCGGCGGATTTGATGAGTTTCGCGCCGATTTGTTCACCGAGGTTTTCTTCGGTCGAGCCGAGGTCGACGGCTTCGGCGACGGTGACGCCATCATGGGTGATGGTCGGGCCGCCGTAGGACTTTTCGATGACGACGTTCTGGCCTTTCGGACCGAATGTGACTTTGACGGCGTCGTAAAGTTGTTTGGCGCCAGCGAGGACTTTCTCGCGGGCTTCAGCAGTGTAGAAAATCTTTTTTGCCATATTGTTCCTTTAATTAAATGATTATGAAGTGATTGTTCTCTCTGTTAGGATAGGGTTGAACTTGTAAAGGGTTTAATAGTTCGTTTAGAGAGTGGCGAGGACGTCTTCTTCCTTGACGATGATGTATTCGGTGTCGTCAATCTTGACGTCGGTCGTGGAATAGTTCTTGTAGATGATTTTGTCGCCCTTTTTGACGGTTTTGACGTCGGGGCCGACGGATTCGACGACGGCGTAGGCGGGTTTTTCTTTAGCCTCGCCGAGTAAAATACCAGATTTGGTTTGAGTCATTGGCTCTTCTTTGACAGCGATAATGCGGTCTGCTAGAGGTTTTAGTTGCATAATTCTCCTTCCGTACCTCTATATTAGCGCAGATTTTTGGCACTGTCAATAGTCGAGTGCTAGTTATGTTTAATTTTGCAGTAAAATTAAAATGGCACTCGACTATTGTCTGACTGCGTCGCTCGAGAAAGGGAGCAAGTTCCCTTTCTGCTCGCTATCCTCGTCAGAACAAGACATGAGCGCTAGTTATGGTTAGAAATGGGGATGATTTAGAGTTGATTGAACTACGGTGGTGGGTGATATAATAGAGAAAATAAGGAGGTGAAATGAGCGAAGTTTTGAGGAACGCGGAGCGAGACGATAAGAGGCAGGGCGAGGTGATGGAATGGGATGAGCTGAAAGGGGTGCCGTTCGCGGGATTTGGGAGTGCTGAGCGACAGAAGTTGGCGGAAGAGGGGCGGATTAAGGATACTGGGGCGTATGTCTTGAATGAACAGGGAGATGCGGTGGGGGTGGCGCCAGCATTGCCGCAAGAATATGAGAAGTCTAATATGGGGTATGAGCGGACGATTGGTGGTGAATTGGAGTTTTTGAGTAATTTCATGGCTGATAAAGCGGAGTTCTTGGAAGAGGAAGAAAGACGAAGTTCCAATACATTTGGCGATTTTGGGTTGGCGTATGATAGATACAATGAACAACAGCAGAAGTTTAATCAAGAAGTTGAGTATATAAATGGATTGATGAGATATTTCCGGTCTGTAGATG
>CAOQNC010000066.1 GCA_948511255.1 uncultured Candidatus Saccharibacteria bacterium
GTTGAGTTGGTGTCGACGGAGTTTGAGTTATTGCTGGCGGGAGGAAGTCGAGGGTGCGGCCTTTGCAGCCGGGATAAGTCTCATCGCCGAGGCTGACTTGGACGAAACATTCGCGAGATTTGAGGCCGGTGAGGAGAGCTTGTTTGTCTTCAGTTTTATCGCTGCCCGCAAGGCTAATGTTTAGGTTGTGCGTGAGAAGTTCGGCGTCACTTTTGGAGACGCGGAAAATATAATAGTTCGAGGTATTGGCAAAAATCGCTGAGCGAAGTTCTGTGCTAAACTGGCCGAAATATTGTCCGGCGAGCATAATAGAAGTTTTGTATTTGCGAAGTTCGGAGAGGAAGCGCGAGAGAATCGGGTTTTCGATAATGGCAACTTCGTCAATGATAACGATAAGATGTTGATCGATGAGGGATTTTTGAGCGAAGAGGAAAAGTTGTTGAAGGAGGAGGCCGGCGATGGTCTGGGTGACTTTATTACCGAGACGCGGACGGCTGAGCGAGAAAATCGTGAGGAAGTTGTGCGTGATTTGGTCAGCAAGGTTGCTCGCGGAAGTCTCATCATTGAAAACTGGGACCATTTGCATTTCGTCAATGAAGACGATGATCGGCGCGATGGCGCCAGCATAAGCGCGAGTGCGAAGTTCGTTGAAATCAGCGAGAAAGAAACGCGTGACGCTGGTCGGGACTTTGTCTTTTTGTTGTTCGATAATTCCGTTGCGATATTCGACGTCGGTCAAAAGTTCACGCAAATGAAGGAAAGAAAAACTGCCAGCGGTCATGAGCAGAAAACTAGCGTAGCGCAAAACGCGCTCAAGCTCGCTATTGTAATCACCACCCATGAGCGAACGGAACAAAGTCAACATTAGCTCGACGCCAACATTAATGTCGTCAGCATTAGTTTGGAAAAGGTCGATGCTTTCGGCGGGCGATTGAAAATTGATAACTTTCTGACTCGCGATGCCGGCGCAGTCGTTTTTCAGAGCGTCGTGCGGATCGATGACGACGATTTTGTATTGGCCGGGCGCGGTGCGGTAGATCTTGTCGATGAAAGAAGCGAGAAACTTCGACTTGCCGGAACCGCTGCCGCCGAGTACCAAAGAATGTTTCGCGAAATCGTAAGAATCGTGGCGTAAAAATGCGTTTATTTTATAATATGGAAAAGTGTTAATTTCGAAAAGCGAATTATTTTCAGTTTTATTTAGTAATTTTAAAACTTTTTCGATTTTCAAATATTTCGGAAACTTTTTGAAAGTATAATTTTTGGTTTTATTAAAATTCACGGCCAGCAAAGTCGCAGGGTTGAAAAGTGCGAGACGGCGAGCGATAGGTTTCTCGGCGTCGGAAGTTGCTTGGCAAATGAAATGGGCAGAGCCGGTGAGAAGTTGTTTTATGGTGCGAAAGTTGATGGCGAGAGAGTCGAAATTCGCGCCGGACTTTTGGAGTTTGCGGACGAGGTGGAGACAGGTTTCGTTTTGATGATTGAGATAGGGCGATTTCCTATGGATAGCATCCGGAGTAGCGGCTTTCGCGAGTTCTTTTTCGGTTTTTAATTCTTTCAAAAGAAAATCCGCAAGTCCGAAACTGAGCGGGAGAGGTTTGGGACTTTCGAGATAATAGTGGAGAGTCGTGGCGTCGAGCTTGATAATAATTCTCCAGGACGCAAAAAGACCGAGATAGTCAGCAACAGTCGACAAAAACTCACGCCATTTTGCCGCATCTAAATCGCCACCACCCAGAAATATCTCATAAGTCCAGGAATTCACGATACTATTATAGCATAAAATCGAGAACTTCGCGACAGTTCGCTAGAGTAGTTTGGGCCTGGCGACTAAGGTTGGAAAGGGCGAGGATTTGGTTCGAGAAGCCGGCGGCAGGACCGCTCTGCAAAGTTGTGCGAAGGAAATTCGGGCCGAGAGCAAGACCACTTTTGAAAATATCTTGGACATCTTCGGCGGTGCGGTGGAGATAATATTCAAAAACTTGCGCGGGGAGAAGTTCTTTCGTGTCGGGGAAGTTCTCGACGTAATTATTGATGCCGAAAAGCGCAAGAAAAGCCTTCGCCATTTTGAAAAGTAGAATCGGCGGGGCGATGTCATATTTCGTGAAAACGCCAATCATTTCGACGAAATATTGGGTAACCGGAATGGTTTGGAGTCGCTCAACTTCGGCGGAAATATCTTTGATAAGTTGTTCGCGGTCAAAGTTCGTATAATCGCTACGGTTGATCAGAAGGTCGACAAGTTCGGCGGATTTTTTGGTATAGGAATAGAGGAAGAGTTTGCGAATAAAGTCAGCTTCGTCAGCGTCGAACTCAAAAATCAAGCCCATGTCGAGAAAGCCGAGATTCCCTGCCTGGTCGAGATAAATATTACCGCCGTGCGGATCGCCATGAAAAACTACCGGAAGATTATGAAAAAGGGCGTAAAAAGAAAGGCGCAGATAATCGTTGACGGCACGGGTGATTTTCTGCTTATTATCGGCGGAGAGTTCAAGCTGATTAACGGTCGGGTGCGCGATGAACTCCATGACGATAATATTATTCGTGCAAAAATCAGGATAAACTTTCGGCGCGACGATGTTGGCGGTATTTTTGATGCGGCCGTTGACACTCGCGGCAAACTCGGCATAGCGAGCGAGATTCTGGCGTTCTTTGATAAAGTCGGTTTCTTGGTAAATCCAGTCGACGTAATATTTGAGCGCCTTGTCGCTGCCGAGAAAATTGCGGAACTTGGCAAAGCGGCCGAAGCGATGAATGAGACGACGAATCTGCTTCACGTCACGCTCGATGCGACGGGTGACGTCGGCGCGTTTAACTTTCACGGCGACAACTTCGCCAGATTTCAAAACGGCGCGATGAACCTGGGAGATAGAAGCGGAGCCGAGCGGCTGTTCGTCGATAGATTGGAAGATTTCGTCGAGCGAGCGCTGATATTCTTGTTCAAGTTTCTGACGTATTTTCGAGAACGGAAGCGGATTACAATGATCGCAAATCGCGGCGAGCTCCATGCGATCCTGCTCGGTGAAGATATTGCCGATGTTTTGCATGGCGAGAATCTGAGCGACCTTGATATAAACAACGCCCATGCGTTTCGCGAAGTCACAAATCACGCGGCCGGTGCTGCGGCGCAGGAAAAACTTCTGAATCAGCATCAGACAACCGTAGAAATAAAGCCGCATCGTTTTTATAACCTCCTTATGAGTTTAGAATAACTGATGAGGGGAGTTTTGGCAAGGGATGTTATAATGGTTTTATGAAACGGAATGAAGTGATTGCGCGACTGAAGGCGAAGCAGGATGTGAAATATCGGGATTTTCATAGTGGACTATGTCCGGGAACAGCAAATATTATCGGGGTGCGAATACCGGAACAGCGCCGGCTGGCGGCAGAAATAGCGCGCGGGGATTTCGCGGAGTTTTTGCGCGAGGCGCGCG
>CAOQNC010000067.1 GCA_948511255.1 uncultured Candidatus Saccharibacteria bacterium
GCTGGGGCGGAGAATATGCAGCTAAGCGGAAGGGGAATGAAATATAGGAGGAGCGTTTTGACTTCTGCTATATTTTGTAAATGGCTATGCTTGTAAGTTTTGAGCGAAGTGTGGTATAATGGCGGATTTTTAGAGGGGAAGTTAGACAAGGGGAGAAGTTGTAGAAAACATCGTGCTTGTGCTTGGTAAAAGTTGGCAAAGTATGATAGGTTGGGGATACGGGCAAAAGTAGGCCGTATGGTTTAAGTAAGTTTAACAAGGGAGAAGGGAGGATAGAATTATGGTAATACGATTTTCTATAAAGCGTATGAAAGTTTGGATCAATTTGCTCCAAATTAAAATTACTTTCGTCAAGAAAAAACGAAAGTAACTTCAAAACAACTAACTCCATTCTAACATCACAGGACGACAAAATCAAGGTCGAAATTGCCCGTTTTGGATTGGGGATGAGAAAGTGGGAAAATAGGGGTTGTCGAGGGAGGGAATGTGTGCTATAATTGGGGACATATGATTACTAGAGAGAAAAAAGCCGAGGCGATGGCGAAGCTCGCCCGCAGTAAGAACGATGTGGGTTCTCCTGAGGTGCAGGTGTCGATTTTGACTGAGCGGATCAAGGAAGTGACCGAGCACGTCAAGAACAACAAGCACGATTTCATGGCGAAGCGCGGGTTGATGCAGATGGTCGGGCAACGCAAGAAGTTGCTGAAGTATCTCGAGAAGACTGACTTCGAGACTTATAAGAAGACTATCGCTGAACTTGGTTTGCGCAAATAGCTTCGGGCGGGGCTGGTGGCTCGTAGATTTGCGAGTTGCGGTTCGTAGCCGAAGTGGCAAAAGGCTCCCGAGGAGGGAGTTTTTTGGCGTTTTGGTTGAGCGGAGGTTACGGGGGGTTTGGCTGGATGGGATTTGGGGTAGGGTTGAGGTGAGGGTTGGGCATGGAGCGGAGCTTGCGGAAGCGTGGCGTATAGGGTCGGGGTGAGGGTTTGGGACTTTTGAGGATGGGAAAACCGCCCTTCCGGAGGGAAGAGCGGTTTAAGAATGTGCGTTTGCGGGGAGAAATGTTGACAGACGCTCGATAGGACGAGCGGAGACGATTGACAGAATGACCGAAAGGTCGTAGAAAATGATTAGGTCAGTTCGGATTCTGGGGGGGGGGTCGCAGTTTTAGAGGATTCACCCTCTTCGATGATTTGAATGACGGTGGTGCTGTCGATGCTGCAGCTGGCGGTCGTGCTCTTGAGGAGCTGCTTAGCTTCAGCGAGATAGCTCTCTACGAAGAAGGCCGTCGTGCTGGCGATGTCATCAAGCGTCATCTTGTGGTCAAGACTGCCGTCGTGACGAGTCCAGACCGGCTCAAAAGCGGTGTCGATGATGAACCTGAGGACGAGATCGCAAGTTGCGGGGTCCTGCGCGATTGTGTAGATAAAACTTAATCTGCAGAAGCGGTTTTCGTAGGGCTTTTTGCTCTTGCGTTTTTTGTCGCGGTCGTTTTTGTTGCCACGATTGCCATGGAGCATGAGGTGTTTATAGTCATGGAGGAGGACGATGAGGGGATGGGTGACGATTTCCTCGGTGGTCAGCTTCGTAGTGAAGCCTTTGATGAGGATTTTCTCGTACTTGTGATGCGGAAAATCGCCGTGAATAGCGACGCGCGGATCAATATCCTCTTCCTTGGCCAGGACGGCTTCAATTGAGAGGTCCTTGAGGTTGATAGGAACGGGTTGCGCGGTCGGCGCTTTTTGGCTGTTTTTACCGGTTTGGTCGGTTGCGGCGCTCTGATTTTCCTGGATAACTGGGGTTTCGGGCATGATATTCTCTCCTTTGCAAATTGGGATGTGCGAACGGGGGTGGATTTCTGATTTGACTTCTGCATGTTGCGTCGTTATCGTCAAAAACAGACCCCGTAACTCTATTATAGCACACTTTGGTCAAAAAAGCAAGACCTTTTTGGGGATTGGGGTGGATTTTTGGCGGTTTTTGGGGTAGTTTTTGGCAGAGGGGAGGGATTGGGCAATGAGGCGGGGATTTGGCGGGATTGTGTGATATAATAGGGGTAGTATTTTAATATTGGGAGGACGGCAGATATGGCTTTTCAAGGGTTTGAGACTTTTGGCTGCGAGACTCGGAGTTTGCGGGCTGGAAGTTGGTGCGGCTTGTGGGTTTGGGCTTGAAGGGTGATATCTGAGGTTTTCCCGAGAAAGGTTTTATGGAAATTATCAATCCAAGCGGTAAACAAACTTTACAGGTGTCGACGGAACTTTTGGGGCGGAAGCTGACGTTGGAGGTGAATCGGGTCGGGTTTCGGTCGACGTCGTCGGTGTTGGTGACTTATGGAGATACGGTCGTTTTGGGGTCGGTTGTGGTCGGCAAGAAGCCGGTGGTGCAGGATTTCTTCCCTCTGTCGGTGGATTATGAAGAGAAGTTCTATGCGGCGGGGAAGATTAACGGATCGAAGTTTATTAAGAGGGAGGGGAAACCGGCGGATGAGGCGATTCTGGTTGGGCGGTTGATTGACCGGCCGATTCGACCGCTATTCCCGAAGGGGTATCGGCAGGAAGTGCAGGTCGTGACGACGGTGCTTTCGATGGATCCGAGCTTCCGGCCGGATGTGGTGGCGATGTTGGCGGCTTCGACGGCTTTGATGTTGTCGGGAACGCCGTTCGATGGACCGATTGCTGGCCTTCGGATTGGGCGGATTAACGGGGAGTTCAAGGCGTTTTTGTCGCCGGAAGAGCGCGAGAAGTCGACGCTGGATCTCGTTGTGGCTTGTAAAGACGGTAAGGTGATGATGGTCGAGGCTGGCGCGGATGAAGTGCCGGAGGCGATGATTGTCGAGGCGATGCATTGGGCGGCGAAGAATGTGCAGCCGATGTTGGATTTGCAGAGAGAGCTGGCTTCAAAGTGCGAGATTCGGGAGCAGGAATATGAACTGATTTTGCCGGATGAAGACGTGCAGAGAGTTGTCGATGCGTGGGCAGGGGAGCATTTCGGGGATAAGATTCGGGGGAATGTGATTGAGCGGCAGGAGACGATTGAGGCGCTGAAGGCGGACATGCACGCGGAGTTGGCGCTGAAACTCGGGGAGGGGGAGAATGATGAAGAAAAAATCGAAGATTATAATGAACGGTTGTTGCCGGAGTATGATCAGGCGTTTGACCTCGCGGTGCACAAGGAAGTGCGACGAGGGATTATTGAGGACGGTGTGCGGCCGGACGGGCGGAAGCTGGATGAGGTCAGGCCATTGTCGTCGCAGGTGGGGATTTTGCCGCGGACGCATGGGTCTTCGCTGTTTACGCGCGGGCTGACGCAGGCTCTGAACGTGGTGACGCTGGCGCCGTTGTCTTTTGCGCAGATCGTGGACACGATGGAGGTGACAGACGGTAAGCGGCGATATATGCATCATTAT
>CAOQNC010000068.1 GCA_948511255.1 uncultured Candidatus Saccharibacteria bacterium
CCTCCATACTGACGTCGAGACTGGCGAATTGAAATCCACCAGCGCGAAAATCGACCGCATTTTCACCTACAAAGGTCTTGGCAAAGAAGAAACAGAAAAGGCCGAAGCTGGCGACATTGTCGCTATTTCCGGCGTCGCCCAGGCCAACATCGGCGATACCATCGCCACCGGCGAAACTCCCGAAGCTCTCCCGACTATTGAGCTTGAGCCGCCTACCTTGAGCATCTATATCGGTCCGAACACCTCCCCGCTGAAAGGCCAGGAAGGCGAGTTTACTACCTCCCGCCAGATCGCCGAGCGCCTCGAACGCGAGCTTGAGACGAATATTGCCCTGAAAATCGTCCCTGACGGTCTCGGCTATAAAGTCTCCGGCCGCGGCGAGCTCCACCTCTCCGTTCTCATCGAAACTATGCGCCGCGAAGGCTTCGAGCTCGAAACCGGCCGCCCCGAAGTCGTCTACAAAGAAATCGACGGCGTGAAACAAGAGCCAGTCGAAGAACTCATCATCGAAGTTGAGCCGGAATTCGTCGGCGCCGTCTCCCAGGAACTCGGGATTCGTAAAGCCGATCTCCAGAGCCAAGAGCTCACCTCCGCCGGCAGCACCCGCTTCACTTACCGCATCACCACCGCCGCCCTCATCGGCCTCCGCAATAATCTCCTCACTGCCACGAAAGGCACCGCTATCATGTCCTCCCTCCCCGCCGGCTACCGCCCCGTGGAAGGGAAGTACAAACCCGAGCGAAACGGCGTCCTCATCGCCTTCGAGCCCGGCACCTCGACTGCTTACGCTCTCGACGCCGCCCAGGCCCGCGGCATCCTCTTCATCCCGCCCGGCGTCCCGGTCTATCAGGGCATGATTGTCGGCCTCTCCAACAAAAAGGACGACCTCGACATCAACATCTGCAAGGAAAAACAGCTAACCAACATGCGCACCCACGCCTCTGACGGCGCCATCCAGCTCACTCCTCATACCCAATACTCCCTTGAGCAGTGTATCGACTTCCTCCTCGACGACGAGCTTCTCGAAGTCACCCCGAAGTCGCTCCGCCTCCGCAAGCGCCAGCTCGACCCAATCAAGCGCAAAAGGGAATCTCGCTAATCGCCAAATCCCGCCGGATGCGCAACAGAAAACAGGCCTCAGCGCCTGTTTTTTCTGGCCCTCGCGCTCAAAACATAACTAGATCCCTCTGGCAACCTTCCGTTGGGATTTTGCGAAACTCCGCGCTCATGCTACAATAATGAGCAACGAACGAAAAACATGCTCGCATGTTTTTCTGAGCGCGAAGCAATTGCAGTATAAGTCGAAGACTTATGCTATAATGGAGCACGTGGCGCGGTTTTATGTGGATTGCCGCCCATTGAGAGCTCCGGTCTCGCCCTGCGACATGTAGTCAAAGCACACCCGAAACCTCAAACCCCAGAAATCCACAAGAATCCTTAGAAAGTTGGTGCCATTTCATGAAAAATCCAAGCACGTCCCTCTCGTCCATAGTCCTCGTGGCTATCTGTGTCCTGCTGATCGTCGCCATCCTCATCTTGGTCATCGGGCATACCTACCAGAACCGGCGGCTTATTCAGCGCGCCACCGACCATATCGCGCGCCTGTCGCACGACCTTCCCGACAAATACTGCGGCCGCGAGCTCCTCTATGCCTTCTATACGAAGTTTTTCGACGTACCGGACAACTTCCTGGAGATCAATGACCCCGGTTTCGCCTCCAGGCGTCTCGGTTGGATGCTTGGCATGGTAGACCGCCTCGGCCCTGGCACGGTTCTCAACTGTAGCTATCTCAATCCCGGCGTTCGCCCCGGCATCGAGAGCTGCGTCTCTTCCATGGAGTTCTGGCTTGACTTCGAGTTCGAAGGCCGCCGCTGGGCTGTTTGGTGTCCTACCGAGACCTTTTCGGTAGTCAACCGCCTTACTTTCGGCGGGCGCTACGTCGACACGACGCATCGCCGCTGTTATCATGATGACGCCGTCGCTTGGCTCCGCCGCGCCGGCATCATTCAACTATAGCTTGCGGCAATTTTACTAGGCGCTTGGCGTCAATGCTCGTTGCACCGTCCACTCCGCACCCCAACTTGTCAAAATCCTCGCCCTCTCTCAGCAGGGCGGGGATTATCGCTCTCTCCCCCGCGAACGTTTTTCGCTCCGCAAAGCCCACACTCGGCCCCCTCAAAGCATAAAAGCATTGACATTTTGAACAATCTGTGCTATAATGGAAGTATAACATGGATTTTTGTGTCTAAATGTCGCCAAAACTGAGGTAAAATCCGAAAAAGCGGAATTAAACTTCGGAAAATGGTTGACTAAAACGACAAAAAGGGAGGGAAATCGCGCAAACCTGTGCAAAACCACACAAGATCCACGCAAATTATACAAATCAGAAAGAAAGTTGGTGCATCCTATCATGACTTCGGAATTCATCGCTACCGCCGCCTTCATCGTCATCCTCCTCTGCGTTTTCTTTATTTTTGCCTGTCGCCAAGTCTACCGCAGAGAGTGTCTCAACTGTGCCTACCGCCGCATTGGCGAGCTTCGCCGCAACCCGCGCTACCGCCCCGATATCTTCGCCGGCAGCCAGAAAGCCAGCGACCTCCTCCACGATTTCCTCCGCAGCTACCTCAAGGTCCCCGACAGCCAGCTCGGCTACGACAGTGCCTCCGGCCTCACCGACCACGACCTTTCGCGCATGGTTACTCTCTGGGAAGCACTTGGCGACCAAGCCACCCTCTGCTACGGCATGGTTCGTGAAGTCAAGGATAAGCCCTTCGACCCCGAGCCGGCGCTCGCTCCGACCATCTGGATCGAGTTCTCCCATCTCGACGGCATATGGGTCTACCGGTATGGCCGCGACAGCACACTCGTCGAGCCTCGCTCGGCCTTCTATCGCCGCGGCTCCGCCGTTATCCATAGCGTCACCTTCGCCGAGGTCGGCCCGTTCCTCTTCAAAGACGGCTTCCCGGCCTCCGTCGGCCTGCGCTAATTCGACCTGCCGCCACCCACTTTCTCCACGGCCTCCCTGGCCCGCACTTCGCAAAGTCCTCGCCCTCAAAAGGCGGGGATTTTCGCACCCTAACACGATCCCGCCAATGTCATCCTCCTAAACCTGTCGCACCCGCGCTATCTGTTGTATAATAACCATATGAACTTACGCAACCGTTTTAACCAATTCTTCAACAAATCCAAGCCTGCCGACGCCACGCCTGATGTCGCTGAACCTTCCGCCGACATTTCCGGCACTGAAGCGACCTCTGAACAGCCCGCCTCTCCCGATGCCCTGGACTGGGATATTCTTCGCGAGGAAACCGCCGAACCAGAATTCACTTACGACGACCTTGCTCGGCTCGTTCGATTTCCGGGCGCCACGCCCGACGCGTCAACACCTG
>CAOQNC010000069.1 GCA_948511255.1 uncultured Candidatus Saccharibacteria bacterium
ACCCAACCCCGAATCCTGATCCGGCTGTGAAGAATCCAGAGAGTTTAGTTGAAGGACTTTCGCCAGATCTTAACGGTGAGGTGGGTAAGACTGAGGATGTTAATACTTCGGCTGGCGAAGATGTGGCTGGGAAGACGGAGAACGAGACGATTACTCCAGGGCAATCGCAGGATATGATTGACAGCACGGAAGTCAAGAATGAAGGAGACGGGAAAAAGCAGGATGAGGCGAATAAGAGCGAAATTACTGGAGATATTTCCCAATCTGACTTCGAGGACACAATGAATGACCTTAACAATCTGAATGGCTTTACTGGCGGTCAGAATGCGTCGGCGACGGCAGATGGCGGCAATGGTGCCGGAGAAGTGGGCGGCGGCAATGGTGCTGGCGCTGGCGAAACTGGCGGCGCGGGTGCGACCGAGACTGGTGGTGCTGGCCAGGCTGGCGGTGGTACTGAAACTGATGGCGCCGGAGCAGGCGGTGCGGCAACTGAGACGGGTGGTGCTGGCGGTATTGCGAGCGCAGATCAGTTGGGCGGTCAGGTGTCGAATGATTCGCAGCTCGGCGGAGTGACGGATGCGTCCGGTAATCCGGTTGCGCCTTCGACGAGCGACGGCGGTAATGGTGCTGTGGACTACGGAAATCAGGATCTAGGCAACATCATGGATGACCTACTGGGAGGGAATGGTTTCCAAGGATAGGATAAGAAAATGGCTGCGGGGCGGGCAGCCATGGTCGAAAAAGACCTCATCTTTCCATTATAGCACACTTTAGTAAAAAAGTCAATAAGCAAGAGCGAAAAACCGCGAAAAATACAAAAATAAAGGAGTAAAGGATGAAAAAACTGAAGAATATTGGGTTTATCGGAGTGGCGGTGGCTACGATGATACTGTCGCAGGTGGTGGCGCCAGCGGCGATGGCGTGGGGGCCGGAGCGGCAGACTTATACGATGAATGCGCCGGCCGCGAAGGCGACGTTTAACTCGATCACGGACAACGCGGCGGTGGGGGACGAGCGGGATTTCGTGCGGATCGTCGAGAAGGGGACTAATGGTACTTACACGAGCGATTTGACGATTGAGGCGGAGAAGGAATACGAGGTTTTTATCTATTTCCATAATGACGCTTCGACGACTTATAATGACCCGGCACATAATTACGTCGGAGTAGCACAGAATACGCGGGTGTCGTCGTCGTTCCCGACGAGCTTGGCGGCGGGGGAAGTCGGGAAGATTTTCGGGCGAATTACGTCGACTTCAACGGATCCAGAGGCAGTTTGGGATGAGGCTTATGTGCGGGCGAAGGAAGATTTGACGCTGCACTATGTTTCGGGGTCAGCGAAGATCTATAATCGCTGGCAGGCGAACGGTTCGGTCTTGTCGCAGAATTTGTTTACGGATACGGGGACGTTTATCGGGATGAACCAGCTGAACGGGGTGGTGCCGGGGTGTGATATTTATTCGGGTCAGGTGGTTTATACTTTGCAGACGCATGCGGTGAAGGGCGAGGAACCGGAGGAAAAACCGGACGACCCAACACCGGTTGGCCCGACGCCGGAGAAGCCATCGGAACCGGATATGCCGACTGAGTTGCCGAATACTGGTCCGGCGGAAGTGGCTTTGGCAGTGATTGTGGTGATTGCGATCGTGGCTGGGATTGTCTACTGGCAGAAGACACACAAGGCGGTCAAACGCGCGACGAAGAAAGCGAAGGGGCGGAAGTAACCTGATGAGCTTGAAGGAGGATGCGGTTCGGTGGGCAAGAGAAAACAAAACTAAAATTGTCAGAGGTTTTGTCTCTAATGCTGTGCCGGCTACTTCTCCTTCAGCGATCTTTATGGCTGGATTGCCTGGGGCTGGTAAGACGGAATTAGCGCGCGAGTTGGTCGCAGCGATGAGTTCAAGGGTGCCGCTTTTAGATATGGACGAGCTTGCTCAGATGATACCGGGATATAAGGCGGAGCAAGCGGATGATTTTCGGGCGGGTGCGACGATTTTGCTTGAGAGAATTTTGGACGAATTACTGGGGAAGAAGTGTGATTTCATTCTGGATGGAACTTTTGGAGGATCAAAGGCTTTAGGAAATGTTGACCGGGCGTTAAAACGTGGTTATGCTGTGAAGGTTGTTTATGTTCGTCAAGAGCCAGAGCTGGCGTGGGCTTTTACGAAAGCGCGAGAAAAGATTGAATATCGGGCAATTAGTATGGATGGATTTATTGAGACGTATGAGCGAATTTATAGAAATTTACATAAATTGCTAGAGAATAGTGGAAATGTTTTTATTGACGTAGTCTTGAAGAGAAAGGATAATAGCGTAGGTATGTATTACGGTGGGGTTTCGAAGGGGGCGATTGACGGACTGGATGCACCGCGCTATACTAAGGAAATGTTACGGGGGATTTTGGAGAGGACAAATGATTAGAAAAACGACAATGCAGGAGCTAGTGCGGCCGACGATAAACAAAAGAACGACGTTGGCGATGATTGGTGCCATGAAGAGGGCGCAAAAGAGTCAAGCGAAGGTTTTGAAGCAAGCTGCAAGGATAGAGGAAGAGGCTTGACGGGGGCGGAGAAGTTTGATATAATGACTGGGATATTAATATTATCCTAAAAGGGAACAATATGAAGAAAGCAGTTGTACTCATCGGCGGGAAGCAATATCTTGTCGAAGAGAAAGAGACCCTCCGGGTGGACCTCCTTCCGGCAGGAACCAAAGAGCTCGAAATTGGTGCTTTGCTTGTGATTGATGGCGACAAGGTGACTGTCGGTACTCCAGAAGTCAAGGGCGTGAAAGTTTCGGCAAAAGTTGTGGACGAAAAAGTCGCGGGCGAGAAAATCCGCGTGATTCGCTACCACTCGAAGAAGCGCGTCCATAAAGAGACTGGTCATCGCCAGAAATACTCAATGATCGAGATTACTTCGATTAAATAATCTACTTTTTCGGAAAACTCCCCAGGCGGGGAGTTTTTTGTGATATACTGGGGTTAATGAAAGAGTTTTTAGAAAAGCTTAGCGGGTTTTGGGCGAAATTGAGGCGGTCGAAGGTGTTTTGGATTGCGCTGATTATTATCGTTCAGTCGGTAGTATATGCGGCGTATGGGGCGGGGAAGAATTATATTCATATGGACGAGGCATATTCATTGGGGCTGGCGAATTATGAACGGACAGAGATTCTGGAGAACGAGGAGTTTTTTAATGAGTGGCACAATGCCGGGTATTACGAGGATTATTTGGCAGTAGACGAGAGTGAACAGGGGGATTTTGCTGCTGTATATAATAATCAGCGGGACGATGTGCATCCGCCGCTGTATTATTTATTATTGAGAATTGGGATGGAGCTGACGCCAGGGGAGTTCACGGTGTGGACGGGGATAATATTGAATAT
>CAOQNC010000070.1 GCA_948511255.1 uncultured Candidatus Saccharibacteria bacterium
ACCGCCTCGCCGTCGCCACCCGCCGGAGTTGAGGTTCAAACTTTATCACGCTCGAAGTTCCATGAAAAACTCCGCCCCAGCCGCCGAGCCACCAAAGGTTTATAAGTTAAGTTATTCTAAAACCAGAAAACAACTTGTTGGGAACTTATACGATATCGTTTTGTTGTAAAAAAGGAATAAGCATGTGCTATATCGCCCCTACATCAACAAACTTCAATCGCCAGAAACGGCTCAGCTTGCGAAAAGCAGGGAATCATAACCTTTTGGTGGCACGGCAGCCAGGACGGAGTATTAAAGAATTAAAAAATATTTATCGCGCAATGCAGCGAATAGCAAAGCCGTCTCTTCGCGTACTAGTTTGCGAAGGTTTTATGCTCGCATCGCCATCAAAACTCAAATAATAAGCTTTGCTTGCCGTCGAATACGGAGTAGACGACCAATATAATCCGCCCTCCCCAGGTCCATACAGCAAAGTGCTAGACGTTTGATCAACGTTACCGCCACGCACGAAATAATATGGAGCAGCGGTAAGTTTCTTCACATCGCCCGCAATTCCGCTGGCTGCAATTAGCCCACCAAAACTACCAGCAGCGGTCGTATTAGATTCTGGCAATTTCCAGCCTTTCGGACAAATAGAACTTGTTGCCTGACCAGAAGTAATCGTAACACCTGTTCCGGCCGTCGCAGCGTTCCATTGGTAAAAGTTGCCAACGATATAATGTGCATTCACGTCACCGTTCGCGGTAGTTGGCGTGCTATAGGCTGCAAACTGGCTTGGACAATCCGCAAAGCTAGCTTTCTTTGAACCGCAGGCGCTCGAGGTGGTTGGATTCGTAATCCGATAATTTCCCAAACTCCAAGACCGCTGCCCAGTATCATTAGCCAAAATTGTCGAGCTACTCGCTGTTGTCGCGGTAGTATACTCTGGTTTATATGAAGCTACAGAACCCTGCAAATCCGTATCTAAGTTTGTCAACGTCTTACTTGTAGACAAATCCAAATCTAAATTCTGTGTCATCCAGCATTTACCATCAACGAGCCTCGCCACCCAATAGTATTTTCCGTCCCGCGTATCTTTCAGTTGCTTCGTTTCGCCAATTTCGCTAGCCGCGCACACATCCGCCGTCATTTCCTGCATCTCGCTAATCGTCGTCAATCCAGTAATCTCCATCGGGCTACTCACCACACTCATCGTCACTGAATTCCGGTACGTCCCAGCCGGTTTGTCCGCTCCAATATTCGCCGCAAAACTCAACATATAAGTCCGCGTCTCATCTTTAATATTCATACTTGTATTCTCGTCCAACGCTGCGCCCCTCAAAGTTGCCGGCATCGCACTATAAGCATCTTTTGCTGCAGTTCCAACCGCAAACGAATATCCCCAACGATTCACTGGCATATTGGCATATGTCGTAATAGATGCAACCGAATCAATCACATTAGTTCCATTTTTAAGTTGTGACGAGTCGCTTCCTAGGTAAACATAATATCCGCCCGAATTTTGCACCCGAACCGTCGCCTTAACATCCACCTTCGCCTTCGCGCCATTTGAGTCTATCGGGGTCACCGTACCACTCGCCGAAGACGGCTCGAAAGCGATATTCACCGTCGAAATAGTCGTCGCCTGCGCGGAAATCGAATCACCATAATCCGGAGATCCTTCAGTATCAACTTCATCATTCTCCATCTCGATAACCTCCTCCAACGCACTCGCTGGCAAACTTAGTAGCGGATTCGCTATCAAGAATACTAGTAGTAATGAGCTTATACTCCCAACAATATTAACTTTTCTTTGGCATTTTAGCATCACAGCCCTCCTATTTGTTGTTTATAGACACCCTCAATAGTCGCCATTCTTGCCAAAACAAAAATGACGCCGCAAGGGTGTCTATACAACGCATTGAGCAGGTTTTTGAGCCGTACCATGAACGCTGAGCCTTACGGCGTCATTCCAAGCATGGACAACACAAAAACCTTAAAAATAAACTTGCTCTTTATTAACACATTGTATAGACAACTTCATTATACCACATAAATCCAAACCGCAAGCAAAATCCACAAAAATATGAAATCATCGTGACTATGCTTGTATCTAAAGAGCAAAATATGATATAATGCCCAATTCTTACTCGAAATCTACCAACCCAAAAATCTCCCCAAAATCTTCGTACTTATGCTTGGTAAAACTTCTCAAAGTATGCTACGCTAAACCCACGGGCAAAAGTATGTCTTGATCTAAGCAAGCTTAACAAGGGAGAAAGGAGGCAGGGTTATGGTAATACGATTTTCAATCAAACGTATGAAAGTTTGGATCAATTTACTCCAAATAAAGATTACTTTCGTTAAGAAACGAAAGTAATCAAACAACTCTAATAACTCCATTCTAGCATCAAACAATAGCAAAATCAAGACCGAACTTGCCCGACCCGAATCATCATAAACCATAACGAAACCATCAGCGGAGTGCTATAATAAACCTATGGCTAAATCTCATTCTCAATTCGTCTGCCAGCAATGCGGCGCCATCTACACCAGTTGGAACGGCCGCTGTAGCAAATGCGGCGCTTGGAACTCCCTTGTCGAACAAATCCCCGAAGATGCGCGCGATGAAAAGTCTGCCGTCTCCCGCGGACAAGCCTCCGGCAAACTCCTGAAATATGCCTCAATCAACGACCTTGCAGTTTCGAACGAAAAAGAACGCCTGAAAACTGGATTTCCCGACCTCGACACCGTCCTCGGCGGCGGCATTCTCCTCGGCTCTGTCTCACTTCTTGCTGGCCAGCCCGGCATCGGCAAGTCCACTCTCCTCATGCAAATCTGCGCCAAAATCGCCGAAACTCGCACCGTATTATATATCTCCGGTGAGGAATCTGCCGGCCAAGTCAAACTCCGCGCCGTCCGCCTCGGCGCTAAATCCGACAACCTAAAGTTCGCCAGCAGCACCTCCGCCAACGATATCGCAAAAACCATCGAAGGCGGTGAATTCGACCTTGTCATCGTCGATTCCATCCAAACCCTCACCCTCGCCGAAATCGCCTCCGCCCCCGGCGGCATCTCCCAAGTCACGAACTGCGGCAATCTCATTATCCGCGCCGCCAAAACCTCCGGCACCGCCGTCATCATCGTCGGCCACGTCACCAAAGAAGGAACTTTAGCCGGTCCGAAAGTCCTCGAACATCTCGTCGATGTCGTCTTGAATTTTGAAGGCGATCGCTACGGCGGGTTCAAAACCGTCCGCGCCGTCAAAAACCGTTTCGGCTCGACCACCGAAGCCGCCATTTTCGAAATGAATCAACAAGGCCTCTCCGAAGTCAAAAACCCTTCCGCCGCCCTCCTCGCCGAGCGCCAAAACACCGACGGCTCAATCATCCT
>CAOQNC010000071.1 GCA_948511255.1 uncultured Candidatus Saccharibacteria bacterium
GTGACATACTACTTCTTCCTTAAAACTATTATTTCTCTGGCGACCACCTGACCATCGCGATGATAAAGCAGGTCTTTTTGTCCCAGATTCTTAAAACTACATACATTATAGCGCAGATTACTAATTTCGTCAAGGAGATTTAACCTCTCATAACTCCCGTCCGGCCTGAGCCACGCTGGCACCGCCATTACCACCGGTGTCCCCTCCCGAATCTGCCCTGCCAAGTTCTTCAAGAACCCCAGCACAATCGCTCCACACTCCTGTTTCGCCTGCTTCAATTTAATCTCCGCCGGCGGCAGCGACATCGGTGGACCGAGATAACCTTCGCACGCCACCGCATCAATCGGCGCCGTCCATTGAAAATGCTGCGCATCGCCCTTCGCCACGTCGATCGCCAGATCGGGTATCCTTGCCGTCTTCGCCAACCACTCCAGATTTCTCTCGGAATACTGCACCATCCGCTCGCTAAGATCCGTCCCGTAGGGAACGTAACCCATCAGCGCCGCCTCCTGCAAACCCACCCCCGTCCCACAAAACGGGTCTAGCAGCCTCGAACCTTTCGCTAAATCTCCACACAAGTTAATCAAAATCTGCGCCAACTTCGGCGGCAGCATCCCGACTTTCGCGTCTCTAGCCGGTCGTTTCCGGTCGCGCTCGACATAACCTTCAATATCTTGCACGCTAATCACCCGATAATATCGCCCGCCATTCTTCAAAATCTCAAGTTTCGTCGCACTAAACAGATGATTATGGATGCTTGTTGCGCTCGAAAGCACGGCCGTCTTGTTTGCGACCACTCGCACGCTTCTTCCCATTTTCACCAGATTTCGCTTCATTCGTAAAGCCTCTTTTTGCGCCATAAAAGCCGAAGCTCCTCGTGAAAAGTCCGACACCCCGAGCGTAATCTTGCCCTCCGCCGGCAAATCAGACCACAAATCCGACAATTTAATCTCTTCCGCAATCTTCAAAGTCCCGCCTAGCCGTCGCACGTCTGGCCTCTCGTCAGCTTCAAACTCCGCAAGTTCCGGCGCAATCTTCCACACATTCCTAAACAAACTTTCTAACTCGGCCACCGATATCAGCGGTTGCCGCCCCAAAACCGCGACATATTTCTTCATAACTTAATTATATCATAAACCGTCGCCACCATGTTGCCGTAGAAAACCCGAAAGTCGTCGAAACTATGCTATAATATAGAAATATGAGTAATTTTCGCAAAATCCTTACGGTTCTTACCCTAATTCTAGTTGTCTTCGTGGTCTGGAGCGCCCGAGAAGACATTATGAGCGCTATTGGCTATCTCGCCAATACGAATCTCTTTTTCGTTTTTCTCTTAATCCCTGAACAGCTCTTTATGTACTATTGTGCTGGTCAGATTTTCTTCTCCTACATGGCCGCGAAGGGTCGCGCTGAAATCGCGCACCGACCTGGTCGCAAGCGCAAGAAAACTACTGAAGCCGACGCCATCAATGCCGAAGCTACCGCTGCCCAAAAAGCTACCCAGAAATCCGACGCTAAAGTTGAAGCCACTGCTAAAACTGACGCCAAATCCGGCCCCGCGCCGAAAAAGTTCTCCTCTTGGCTGCTCGCGCGCATCTCATTCGAGCTCAACTTCGTCAACCACGCCATCCCGAGCGGCGGCTTTGCTGGCCTCGGTTACATCACTTGGCGCCTCAAGGAATTTGGTTCTTCCGTTGGCCAAACCAGCTTCATGTATGCCCTCCGCTACGCCATCACCATCCTCGCTAACCAATTCCAGACCGTCGTCGCTATTATCATCCTCATCGCTACTGGCGGCATTGTCGAAGGCTCTTGGTGGGTGGTCGGCCTCACTAGCTTAATTTGTGTTGGTATCGTAGTTGGTCTTGCTGCAGTCGTCATCATCGCCAGCAGCCGCGACCGCATTAACTGGTTCGCTCGCATCGCCACCAAGTTCATCAACGGCCTAGTGAATATCGTCACCTTCGGTCATAAGCGCCAAGTTATCAAGAACGAACAAATCGAAGATTATCTCGGCGACGTCTACAAAGACCTCACCGTTGCCCGCAAGAACAAGAAAATCCTCATCCATCCGATTATTTGGGGCGCCATTTATAGCTTCCTTGAGATTGCGACATATTGGCTCGTCGGTATCAGCATGGGACACATCGAAATCCTCCCGCAAATTATGATCGCCGAAGCCATCGCAAGCGTCATTGGCGCTGTCATGCTCACTCCAGGCGGCGTCGGCGGCTACGAAGGCACGATGATTTTCCTCATGTCCGTCCTCGGCGTTGATGCTGGCCTAGCGACCGCCGTCGTCATCACGACTCGCGTCGTTGTCCTCATCGGAACCATCGTGAGTGGTTACGGCTTCTATCAGAATGCAGTTTCTAAAATTGGCAAAAAAGAGCGCGAGCAGATTATGCGCGAGGTCGGCGAATAGTGTTCGAAGGCTTCGACGGCTGGCTCCGTATCAAAGATGACCCCGCCGATTCCGACCATGACGCCGGCGAAGAGCGCCCTTACCGCGTTTCCGAACTTATCAATCATTGTAATTTTATCCTCGAGCGTGAATTTGACGACGTTCTCGTCGAAGGGGAAATCGCCAGTTTCAAGGTTAACCAAGGTAAATGGGTTTTCTTCGACCTGAAGGAAGAGGATTTTAGCCTCAACTGTTTCATGCCCTTGAACCAGCTTCATGTTGCCCTGACTGATGGCATGAAAATCCGCGCCCGAGTTTTGCCAAAAGTTACGAAATGGGGGAAATTTTCGCTCACCGTTCGTCAAGTTCTTCCCGTCGGCGAAGGGAACATTAAGAAAAGTTTTGAGTTGTTGAAGAAAAAACTGACCGCTGAAGGGCTTTTTGACCCCGCGAAGAAGCGTCCGCTCCCCGCGAACTTATCGAAAATCGGTGTTATTTCTTCGACGAATGCTGCCGGCTATCTCGACTTCCTGAAAATCCTCGACAACCGCTGGGGTGGCCTCGAAATCAAAACCGTCAACACGCAAGTTCAAGGCCTGAGCGCCCCAGAACAAATCGTCCGTGCGCTCGAATATCTCAACCAACATTCCGACGTTGAAGTGATCGCCATCTTGCGCGGCGGCGGCAGCGCCGACGATCTCGCGGCTTTCAATGATGAGAAACTCGCCCGCGCAATCGCCGCAAGTCGCATCCCCGTCATCACCGGTATTGGCCACGAAATCGACGAAAGT
>CAOQNC010000072.1 GCA_948511255.1 uncultured Candidatus Saccharibacteria bacterium
TCATGAGCGCTCCTTCTGGAAAAGTGTGTAACGTGATGACTTTGCCACTTCCGTTAGTGTAACGAACCGAAAAACCGGCGAGCGAGATTGTGGTGTCGGCAAGATTCTGGAGTTCGATAAGTTCGCCGACGTTGCTTAACTTATCTACGGTGTAGCCGGGGTTGACGGCTTTGATGATGAGCTGAGAGGAAAATTCATAAGATTCGTCTTCGGGCGGGGATTCAGGATTAGCGGGATCTTCTGGCGCGGGAGGGTTTTCGGGCGTGATGGGCGGGGATGTTTCGAAACTTGGGTGAGTTAATTCGGAGAAATCCGTTTGGGGGTTGATGATTGTTGAAAAGTCGTGATGAAGTTGTTTGAAGAAAGTTGGCGCGACGGAAAGATAAGTTGATATAGCACTCGCGAAAAGAAAAATAAGTGCGCTGAATAGGAATTTGAGTTTAATTTGGGATAAAAATTGCTTCATGACGGAAGCATAGCACAGAACGAGTCGATTTACCAAGCACAAGCACGACACTTTTTTGAAAAAAGTCGGAAAATGTGGTATTTTGAGGAAACGCCCCCTTCCTAGCGTAGCATACTTTCGTCAATAGATACAAGCACAGGCACGATAAATTATGCTATAATTGTATTATGGATATGGTTATTCCGTTCAGCGAGGTGTTTTTAGCGGCTGTTATTCATGCAACTTTGCAGCTGGAGCTGGGCGCTTTGCTGCTTTTGTACCATGCGAGCCTTGGAAAACATGTGCGGAAGAAGACGAAAAACTTAGTTGGTAGTTATATCGCGGGGATTGGGATGCTGGTTTTTCTGGCGGTGGCGGCGACGGCGTTTATTTTGAGTCATATTTTTGGGACAGAATTATATGCGGAAGAGATTTTGATTGTGGTGGGGATGCTGGTGGCGCTCGCGATTGCGGCTTGGGCATTTTATTATCGACGCGGAAAAAGCACGGAACTTTGGCTGCCGAGAACGGTAGCACGGTTCATTGATAAACGGGCGAAAGAAACAAATAGCAATACCGAGGCGTTTTCGCTGGGAGTTTTGACGAGCTTGGCGGAGATGCCATGGACGATGGTTTTGTTCGTGGTGGCGGCGAATAGTATTATTGTCTTGCCGTCGGAGTACCAACTGTTGGCCGTGGCGTTGTATACGATTATTACAATTATCCCGCCAGTGGTGCTCAGGATAGCGATCCGGAAGGGGCAGACGGTAGTAGATATTCAGCGGTGGCGAGTGAAGCATAAGAGTTTTATGCGGGTGATTACGGGTGTAGGATTTCTGGTTTTAGGTTTTTTTATCTTTGCGTTTGAGGTGTTAGGATGAAACAGGTTTTGAAAGTGAAGCGAGTTTAGGATGAAACGGAAAAAAGTTGAACAATTTAGTTTTAATGAAAAGGGTCTGCGCGACGACATCGTAGAAAGCGCGGTGGCGATTGGGATTCCAGAGGGTACAGCGAAGGCGATTGCGGAAAAGGTGGCTGCGAAAACAGCGACTTGGGCGTCGACGAGGGCGGTGATTACGGCGGATGATTTGTTCCGGCGAGTGGCACAGGAAGCGGAAAAATATAGTGCGGATTTGGCTTATGTTTATCAAAATCGTGGTAAAATAATATAAATATGGTGGGAAGGAAGTTTGACTACGAATATCTAGTAATTGGTAGCGGCGCGGCGGGGAGCGCGGCGGCGCTTTTGGCGGCGGGGCTGGGGGTGAAGACCGCAATCGTCGAAGCGGATCGATGGGGCGGGACGACTTTGAATTATCGTGATGTTCCCTACGCGGCGGCGCTAGGTTTTGCGCAAAGATATACGGAGGCGGTCGACGGAACGCGATTCGGGATGTCGAGTGCGAACTTGCGCTATAATTATCCGACGGTTCTGAACTGGCAAGCGACGGCAGTGCGGCGCGCGGGCGGCGGCAACCGGAAGGTTTTTGAGAATGCGGGGATTGATTGTTATCATGGGTTTGCGCAGTTCATAAGTCCGCACGAAATTGCGGTCGGCGAACAGCAGATTAGCAGCGAAAAGTTTTTGCTCGCGACCGGGACGGACTTGGCAGTGAGCGGGATTTCTGGAGTGGAGCTAGTGAATTGCTGGTCGCCGGACACGGCACTTCGGATGGCGAAGTTGCCGAAGGCGCTGATGGTAGTCGGTGGGGGTTCGACGGGGTGCGAGATTGCAGAGTATTTTGCGGCGCTAGGCGTGCAGGTTTTGATTGCGGAAGCGCAGGATAGATTGTTGCCGCGCGAAGATCCGGAAGTGAGTGAAATTATTGAGCAACATCTGCGTAAGCATTTCCAGGTGGAGATTTTGACGAATTCTCGGGTCGTAGCCTTGGTGCAAGAGGCGAAAGCAAAGCAGGTGATTTTCGTGCGAGACGGTCAGGAAAAGTCGGTGCGAGTCGAGGCGATTGTGCTCGCGACGACGCCGGAGCCGAGCACGGATTACGGCTTGGAAAATGCGGGCGTGAAGTTTTCTTATCGCGGCGTCGAAGTGACGAATGGGCTAAAAACGACAAGTGGACACATCTGGGCAGCGGGCGACGTGATTGGCGGTGAGAGTTCGACGGAAAAGGCAACTTATGAGGCACGGCTTGCGACGATGAACGCGCTGAAGAAAGTTGGAAATACGGTGAATTATACTGGGTTCGTGCGGATGACAAATACAATGCCGCAGGTTGCGAAAGTCGGGCTGAATGAAATCGAATGCGTCCAGCTCGGGCAGAAACAGAAAACTGTGTTAGTGCCGATTGATTTGGTAAGTGCGGCGAACACAAATGATTTCCGAGAAGGATTTATTAAACTAACTTCGGACATGAAGGGACAAATTCTCGGGGCGACAGTCGTGGCGCCGAACGCGGATTTGATTGTGCAGGAGATTTCGCTGGCGATTCGAAGTGGGATTAAAGTCTCGGAGCTGGCGGCGACGCCGCATATTGCGACGAGCTGGAGCGAGGCGGTCAGAATTGCGGCGAGGGAGCTGGCGTAGAGAATTGCTACAAAAAAGAGACCGTTTTGGTCTCTTTTTTTGATGACGCATTGTTGTCGCATGGTTCTCCGCTCCAGCCGTATTATTATGCAATGATCTCCGCCCCAGCCGCCGCCCCGCCAAATAGGTTTCTTAAGTCTGTTGGGTAGACTTATTAGCTATTTAATATCGCGATATTGTTTATTGTAAAAAAGGAATAAGTA
>CAOQNC010000073.1 GCA_948511255.1 uncultured Candidatus Saccharibacteria bacterium
ATATTCGGTCGGTTCACTCGAAGTCGACATCATGGAGTTCATCATACTGACAGCCCCGCTACTGGTGATCATAATGTAATCATCACCACCAAGACTGGCGGTTTGCTCGTCGATAAAAGAGTTGACGCCGGCATTGATAGCAACATTCAGAACGATCGTGAAACTACCCACGAAAATTGCAAGAATAGTTAGAAAAGTGCGGACTTTGTTGCGAAAAAGGTTATGATTAGCGGTCTTGATAATCTCAAAAAGTCCCATTACTTTTTAGCTCCTTTCTTGGCAGATTTAGCGCTCGACGCAGAGGTCTTAGCGCTTTTCGACTGCGAGTTTGGTTTCTTGGATGACTTTTGCGATTTGGCGCCAGTATCCTCGACGATTTCACCATCCATGATACGAACTTGGCGATCACAAAGCTTCGCTAGGTCTTCATCATGCGTAACGATAATCAAGGGCGTGCCTTTTTTGTTGGCGTCAAAGAGAAGTTTGATGATTTTGCCGCCAGTCGTCGAGTCGAGATTCCCGGTCGGTTCGTCGGCAAAAATGATACTCGGATCGTTCACGAGCGCACGAGCAATACAGACGCGTTGCTTCTGGCCGCCGGAAAGGTCGTTAGCCTTGAACTTGAGACGTTCTTCAAGCCCGACCGTATGTAGAGCTTTAGCTGCAAGCTCTTTGCGCTTCTTGCGCCTCACGCCGGCGATTTTGAGCGGGAGCATAACATTTTCGAGGACGGTATCATTCGGGTTCATGAAGAATTGCTGGAAGACAAAGCCGAAACTCTGGTTGCGAAGTTGGTTAAGCTTGCGGGCACGGAGTTTAGTTGAATCGATCCCGTTGATTTTGATAGTGCCAGAAGTTGGCTTATCCAGAAGAGCGAGTAGGTGCATTAGCGTAGACTTGCCAGAGCCGGACTTGCCGATGATAGCGACCGACTCACCTTTGTAGATATCTAGATTAAGGTGTTTGAGCGCGGTGAAGGCGGCGGAACGCTTGCCGTAAACTTTGACTAAGTTTTTTACCTCAATAACTTTTTCCATTGCTTTATTCTAACATGGCTGCAGCTAGTGCGCAACGTTAAGCGTTTAGTTCTTTCGAGTTCTGGCAACGGTCTTCCTCGAACTGGTAGGTCGGCCCTGCGAGGCGAGCCGCAAGATCGGAGAGGTAGAAGCCGACAATGCCGCCGATGACCGGGACCAAGACATAAACTGCAAGAGCTAGACCAGCGCTACTCGCGAGGGCGCCAAAGTTTTCGGCCGTGGTCGGCAAGACGCCATACATAAGAGCGGAGGCGGGGTTGAAGACGATGCTTTCAGTAAGGCCAAAGAAGTTCTGCGAAATCACCACGCTCAACAAGTAAGTCAGGACGATACTGCTCGCAACGGTAAAGGCGAAAACCAAAGTATTCTTTTTAGCATAGCGGATAGCACGAGCGAAGCAGAAGGCCAAAATAACAGCGCAGAGGAGGCTAATAAAAGCGAGCGCCCAGAAGTTTTCACCGGCGGCTTCGACTAAAGTCGGCAATTCCCCGCCATAACTACCGCCAAGGCGGAAGGCGTTAAGCAACAGCGAAGCAATCCAAGCGCCGACTACCTGGGCCAGAATATAGAGTACACCGCGAATTGCAGACATGCGGCGAGTCGCCATCATGCCGGCAGTAACGAGCGGGTTGAGCTGCGCGCCAGAAAGTTTAACGATAACAACGTAAATGCCGATGACGGCGCACATCAAGAAGATTGGCACAAAGTCGACACGGAACATGCCGATTGTGCACATGAGCAACATAGTCAGAAGCATTGTGCCGAGCACTTCGCCAAGGAGTGCGCCCCAGATTTTCGGGGTTTTGAAAATATTAAGCAAACTTTCTTCGCTGGGGTTATATTTGCGGGCGAAGAAGCCGGGTTTGTCTTGATTCATGAATGACCTCCAAAATTATTATATCTATTATAGCACAAGTTATGGCTTAGCGGGCATATTGCCAGATTTGGCCGTCTTTCGAATCGAGTACAGAGATATTTTGCGCCAATAGTTCGTCGCGTAGGCGGTCCGAGGTTGCGAAATCTTTCGCGGCGCGAGCAGCTTGGCGACTAACGAGGAGCTTTTTGGCAGCAGAGCCAAGCTCAGGCGAGTCAGAGAGTAGGCCTAACCCGAAGAGGTGGTCAATTTGTTGCCAAAAATCAAGATTGTCATTCGTGACAGCGTCGATAATGGCGAAGGCTTTCGGGGAGTTCAGGTTGTCGTCGAGGGCATCAATAATGTCGGCGATAGCGTCAGAAGTTGTGGTTGAGGAGCTGGCGGAAGTTTGGTAGCATTTCGCGATACGATTGCGCCAGTTCAAGCGGCGAATGCGTGCGGCCTCGAGGTTCTCGAGGCTAAAGTCGCGCTCGGATTGATAATGCCCTTGCAAAACCCACATCTTGAAGTCGAGCGGCGAGTAGCCTTTCTCGGCGAGGTCGGCGAGCGAATATCCGTTGCCGAGCGATTTAGAGATTTTTTGACCCTCAGAGGTGAGATGATTACAATGGATCCAATATTTGGCGAGTTTTTTCTCGAATGCGGCTTCGCTCTGGGCGATTTCGTTGGTGTGGTGGGTAGGAATATGGTCGATGCCGCCAGCATGAATATCGATAGTCTCGCCAAGTTCGGTATGAATAATCGTCGAGCATTCAAGATGCCAGCCGGGATAGCCGGGGCGACCGAGATAATCCCAGCGCATTTCGTGTTTCTCGCCAGGCTGGATAAACTTCCAGACCGCAAAATCGGAAGGATTTAACTTTTCGTCAGAGAACTCAACACGGGCGCCAGCCTTCAAGTTGTCGAGATCGAGCCGGGCGAAGTCGGCATAATGCGGGAACTTCGCAGTATTATAATATATACCGTCGCGAGTTTCATAAGTATAGCCCTTTGCAGTCAAAATATCAACCAGTTCAATGTCTTCCGGGATATAATCTGTCGCGCGGGCGAGAAGGTCGGGCGGAGTCAAATCGAGCGCGCTATAGTCGGCGAGAAACTTATCAATATAGAACTCGGCGACTTCCCAGACGGTCTTTCCGGTCAGACGCGCGCCTTTTTCAAGCTTATCTTCGCCGTCATCAGCGTCGGAAGTGAGATGTCCGACATCGGTCAAGTTCAAGACGCGCTTCACACCGTAACCCTGCGCTTTCAAAG
>CAOQNC010000074.1 GCA_948511255.1 uncultured Candidatus Saccharibacteria bacterium
CTTTCGGAGGTCGGACTAATTCCAGCAAGGCTCTGCTCGACCTGATTGACTGCCCCCCCGAGGACAAACTCCTTCTGAAGAACAGTTTCAAATCCGCTCCTGCCGCTCTCAACGACAAGCTCTCCTCTGACGCCTATGGCCTCGCTATTCTCTTCGGTCAGCGCAAAATACTCCGCGACAAGCAGAAAACCAATCAGACAGACAAAACTCTCGCCGCCCTTCGCCTCGAAACCGTCGCTCGCAATAATCGCGTCGCCTATCACACCGAGGTCAACTTTCCTGAGCTCGTAGAGCGTCTGACTGCCGCCGGCCTCGACCCGATTATTTCCAAAGACGCCGGCCGCTACCTCTGCAACAATCTTTATTTCCAAGCCCTGAAATATGCCGACGAGAAACCCCTCCGGACTAAAATCCTCTTCATCCATATCCCGAAACTCCGCCAAAACCCCGACCTTGATAAAATCGCTACCGCTCTAGCCGCCAGCCTCGACGATAAACTCCTCCTCGACCCTAATTATAATTAAAGAAAGGAACTTATGTTAAATGATAAAATTGCAATCATCACCGGCGGCACTCGCGGAATTGGCCTCGAAACTGTCCGCGCCTTCGCCAAGAATGGTGCTAAAACCATCCTTTTCGGCTCTCGTCAAGAAACTGTCGACAAAGCCATTGCCAAACTTCAGGAAGAAGGTCTAGAAGTTGACGGATACTGCCCGAACTTGAATAATTATTCCGAAATCGAGCAAACTATCGCCGAAATCCTCAAAAAATACGGCCGCATCGACATCCTCGTCAACAATGCTGGCATGTCCGCCGATAAACCGATCGAGAACACCCCTCCGGAAGAAATCGACAAAGTCATCGACCTCAACCTCCGCGCCGTTCTCTATCTCACGAAAGCCGTTGTCCCGGCCATGAAACAGCAAAAATCCGGCGTCATTCTCAACACCTCCTCTATGGTTAGCATCTACGGCCAGCCCGCCGGCGTCGCCTATCCTGCCACCAAGTTCGCAATTAATGGTCTCACCAAATCCCTCGCCAGGGAACTGGCCCCTGCCGGCATCCGGGTCAACGCCGTTGCTCCAGGCGTCACCAATACCGACATGGTCGCCGCTCTCCCTCCCGAGATGATCGAACCGCTCGTCAATACTATTCCTCTCGGACGCATCGGCGAGCCTGCGGACATCGCAAACGCCTTCCTCTTCCTCGCCTCCGATCTCGCTAGCTATATCACCGGCACCATCCTCCAGGTTGACGGCGCCGCCCGCGCCTAGCCAACGGTACATCACCTGCCCGACAAAGTTCCTTGCGCGCCCGTCTAATCTCGCCGCCTTGCGCGAATTACCTTGCGTATAGTATAAAAAGTGGTAAGGCTATCAATAACGACGATGAAAATTTGATAGCCTCGCCACTTTCAAGAAACGTCCACCTTCCGGTCTCACATCTGTCTGGAGCTATAAAACACCTAAAATTACGTAAAACATTCCAGAAATACACTACAGATAGAGCCTACTTTTCTTAGGCTTACTATAATTCTATCACACTCACCCAAAAAAGTCAATATCCACCCCATGAAATCCGCCAAAAACCTGCTAAATACTACCCCATATTCCCCAAAAAACCAGCAAAAGCGCCAAATCCACAAAACCCAGGCCTCCAGCCTTAGCCAGAGGCCTAGCCCTTAAAACTTCCTACGCTTTCGCCCCTGGAACTGGGTATTTTAGCGCTAACTCTCGCACTTCTGCTCGTAGTGCCGCCAGCTCGTCGGCATATTCTTCTAATCCTGCCGTGTTCTCGACTTTTTGGCAAATGTCCGCTACTTGCCGCATCCATTTCGCAATCTGCTTCATTTCTACCTTGCCCAGTCCGCGCGTCGTCATCGCTGGCGTCCCGAGGCGCACCCCAGACGGCCGGAACGCCGCACCCCTATCGGTCGGCAGAGCATTCGCATTCAAAGTCAAACCAATTTTATCAAGTGCCGCTTCATAAATCTTCCCATCAAACCCAAAACTATCCTTCACATTCACCAAAATCAGGTGATTTTCCGTGCCGTCGCCCTGCAGAATGAACCCTTCCGCCTTCAAAGCCTCGGCTAAGATCTTCGCATTCTCAATAATCTGCGCCGCATAGTCCTTGAACTCTGGCTGCAAATCTTCACCAAACGCCACCGCTTTCGCCGCGATAATATGCTCTAGCGGTCCGCCCTGCGTCCCCGGGAACACCGCCCGATCAATCAGGGTCGGAATATTCTCTAGAGTTTTGTCAACTTTCTTCAGCGGATTTCCGACCGTACCCTTCGAGAGAATCAGCCCACCGCGCGGCCCGCGCAGGGTCTTATGTGTAGTGGTTGTCATCACGTTAAAACCGTGATCGAGCGGATTCGGATGCACCCCGCCCGCAATCAACCCTGCCACATGCGCCATATCCGCCATCAAAAGCACCTCATGCCCGCTCTCTTTCGCGACCTCATCGGCCACCTTCTTCACGCGATCAAAATCTGGCACCTTCATAAACGCCGAATACCCGACCAAAATCAGTTGCGGTTGATACTCTTTCGCGAGTCTCTCGAGCTCGTCATAATCAATATCGCCATCCTCGGTCACGCCGTAACCCACGAAGTTATAAATCTTCGCGCTCCGCGTCACGGGGGAGCCATGCGTCAAATGTCCCCCCGCCGGCAAAGCCATCGCTAGAATCGTGTCTCCTGGCTTACACCATGCAAAATACACCGCCTCATTCGCGTTCGCCCCCGAGTGCGGCTGAACGTTCGCATGATCCGCATTAAACAATTTCTTCGCCCGCTCAATCGCCAAATTCTCAATCTGGTCGACGTTCTCGTTGCCGCCGTAATAGCGTTTCCCCGGATACCCCTCGCTGTATTTGTTCGTCAAAACCGATCCCGCTGCCTCAAGCACAGCCTCGGAAACGTAGGTTTCACTTGGAATCAACTCCAGACCTTCGCTCTGGCGCTGCTTCTCTTTCTCGATCCATTCAAACACAACATCGTTCGTTTTACTTTTCATAATAACCTCCATTTACTGACATTTTGCGATGTTGAATTCGAATTAAATCATAATTTTACTCCTCTATAAC
>CAOQNC010000075.1:0-2852 GCA_948511255.1 uncultured Candidatus Saccharibacteria bacterium
CGTCAAATCTCTCGAATAGCCCTCCTTCGCAGATTCCTATAGTTATGGTATAATATTCTCATGAGTAACCGAGTTCCCCTTGCCGAGCGGATGCGCCCGCAAACCCTGGATGACGTCGTTGGGCAAGACGCGATTATTGGCGATGGCAAAATCCTCACCGAGATTGTCAAAAAAGCCGAACCGGTTAACCTTATTTTCTGGGGCCCTCCCGGCACCGGCAAGACCACTCTCGCCCGCATCCTCGCTCGCGAATACAAGGCTGATTTCGTCGAGCTCTCCGCCGTCACCTCGAAAAAAGCCGACATCGAAGCCGTCGTCGAGCGCGCAAAAGTGAACTGGAACCTAAAAACCCGCACCGTCCTCTTCGTGGATGAAATCCACCGTTTCAACAAAGCCCAGCAGGACGCCTTTCTCCCGCACGTCGAGTCCGGCCTCATCATCCTCATCGGCGCCACCACCGAAAACCCCAGCTTGGTCATCTCCCCGCTCATCTCCCGCTCCCGCGTCGTCATCGTCTCCGCTCTCGACAAAGCCAGTATCCTCGAAGTCCTGAAGCGCGCCGTCAAAGCCGAAAACGCCGAATCCCGCGTCACCGACGAAGCCCTAGAGTTTATCGCCGACCTCTCCGGTGGCGACGCCCGCTCCGCCCTCGGCGACCTCGAGCTCTCCTTGAGCCTTTCCGACAAGGTCGACAAGAAAGTCGTCGAAACCGCCGTCGGCCAAAAAACTATGCCATATGACAAATCTGGCGACTATCATTACGACAACATCTCCGCCTTTATCAAGTCTATGCGTGGCTCCGACGTCGACGCCACCCTCTATTATCTCGCTCGCATGGTCCAGGGCGGGGAAGATCCGAAGTTTATCGCCCGCCGCATGGTAATCTTCGCCTCCGAAGACATCGGCCTCGCTACCCCTGCCGCTCTCAACCTCGCCGTCAGCTGCTTTGAGGCGATCGAGCGCGTTGGCATGCCTGAAGGTGGGATTATTCTGAGTCATGTCGCCGTCGTTCTCGCGAAAGCCCCGAAAAATCGCGACGCCTACGACGGCTGGGCTCGCGCCAACGAAGTCGCCAAAAAATCCATGGGCGCTCCCGTTCCGACCTGGCTCCGTAACGCCCCGACCAAGCTCATGAAAGAGCTCGGCTTCGGCGAAGGCCAGAAATGGGAAGCCGGTTTCCATCTCGACAAATCCTACCTCCCCGACGCCGTCCGCCACGAAAAAATCTTCGGTCAGCCCTCAGAGTACAATCATAACGACAAAAACCATTGACATTATACTCAAAGTATGCTACAATAGAAAGATAAGGTGCGAGCAATCGCTCGGCGCCCAGGCTTTTTGTTGACTAGGAAGATAGGCTGTGTCAATTTTTACACTATTATCCCAAACGGTAAGTAAAAACATGCTATAATTATTCCATAACAAAGGAGTTTTTATGGCAGATTTCAATAAAATCCTCACCCCGGGCGACTACGAGAACGGCGAAATCAACGTCGTTGTCGAGATTCCGACCGGTTCGAACCACAAAATCGAATGGGATCGCAAGAACGCTTGCTTCATGCTCGACCGCATCGAGCCGATTGCTTTCGCAAAACCGACCAACTACGGCTTCATCCCTCAGACTTTGGACGAAGACGGCGATGAGCTCGACGTTCTCTTGATTACTGACCAGCCTCTCACGACCGGCATCTATACCGTCGCTCGCGTCCTCGGCGTCATGAAATTCGTCGACGACGGCGAAGTCGATGACAAAATCATTGCCGTTCCGGCCGACGACCGCAACAACGGCGACCAATACAAGACCCTCGAAGACTTGCCGAAGCGCCTCATCGAGCAAATCAACTTCCACTTCAACCACTACAAGGATCTCAAGAAGCCTGGCACAACCGAAGTCAAGGAATTCGCTGGTCTCGACGAAGCGAAAAAGGTCATCAAAGATTCTATCGACCGCTGGAACAACCAATAAGCTGCGAGCTAACAAGCATTCAGCCAAATTCAAAAAGTCGCCCCGTAGATGGGTGACTTTTGCTATAAATCATAGATTTTTTGGAGATCGGGCACAGTAAGGTGCAGCGAACGGAGAAGCCGTTCTGCCGATTGTTGTTGTTGGACGGATTGATGCTGCTGGCACTGTTGAAGTTGAGGTTGTAGGCCTGGGTGCCGTTAGAGACTGGAGTAGACGACCAGTAATAGCCGTTGGCGCCGGCGACATTGAACAGGTTGCTGGTATTCTGATTGACGTTGCCGCCCCTTGAGGCGGTCAGCGCCACGAGAAGAACTGCCCAAAGCCGGACGACTGGATGCGGTTCGCGACACACGAACCAGAAGACGCTTATATTAACTTTCTCGCCGTAACGAAAAATATTTCTCTAGTCTGTACACTTTTCTAAAAAGTTCTCGAGAGGTCTTCGCGATCTCCAGAAAAGAACTTGGCGCGGCCGGAGCTCTCTCGAAGCGGCGCTTCGTATCTTATGGATTCTTATATCCACGATGTTATTATAACACTCCGCTTACGCTACGGACAAAGACGAACTTATTCTTCCTCCATGAACGCGCCGCTCTGCCGTGACCAAAGATGGTGATATACTCCGTCTTCGTTCGCGAGCAAATCTTGATGTCGACCTTGCTCGACAATTTTGCCATTCTGTAAAACGACAATCCGGTCGAGGCTCGCCACCGTCGAAAGCCGGTGCGCGATGACAATACTCGTCCGCCCCGCCATCAACCGAGAAAGTGCATCCTGAATCAACGCCTCCGATTCCGAATCGAGCGCCGAAGTTGCCTCGTCGAGAACTAGGACTGGCGCATCTTTCAGAATTGCCCGCGCGATCGCAATCCGCTGACGCTGTCCG
>CAOQNC010000075.1:2862-3092 GCA_948511255.1 uncultured Candidatus Saccharibacteria bacterium
CGCGCTCGCCGACTAGCGTATCATACCCGTCCGGCAAATCCATAATAAACTCATCCGCATTCGCAAGCTCCGCCGCCCGCTTGATTTCCTCCGCTGTCGCGCCAGGCTTACCGTAAGCGATATTATCCGCAATCGAACGATGAAACAGGGAAGTTTCCTGTGGCACATATGCGATATTCTCGCGCAAGCTTTGCTGCGTCACTTCCCGAATATTCTGCCCCGACACATTC
>CAOQNC010000076.1 GCA_948511255.1 uncultured Candidatus Saccharibacteria bacterium
GTGCTATATCAACGTATATATTTATATGTACTTATTTGGCGGTTGCGGAGGCTGGGGCGGAGAGAAGTAGAATAAGCGAAGGAGGGCAGAGGACCGGAGACCGGGCACAATCTTTAACTCTGTGGGGCGCTTTTCTGGCGCGCCCCACTTCTAGAACGAGGTAGCTCGGGGCGAGATTACTCTTGCCGTCGATACTAGCCTTGTTTTTCCGCGCTATCGCGCGATACAGCGAACGGGGTAGCCGACGCTCCTATCGGCGCTGGCGCCGGACGGATTGACGGTACTAGTGCCGCCGAACCTGAGGGCGTAGGCGCTATTGGCGGTGTCGCTAGGGGCTGGAGTAGATGACCAGTAGCGGCCCTGGTCGCCGGCGTCTTCAAACAGGAGGTTGGTACTCTGGTCGACGAAGCCACCCCTAACACCGTAGAATGGAGCCTTAGTTACATTGTCAGTACTTGAAGTGCCGCCTAGCTTATTAACGAGCGTCTCAAACTCACCACCAGTATTGGATGTTGGTAGCCTCCAACCCTTCGGGCAGATCGAGTTAGTCGCCTGATCGCTCGTAATAGAACCGCCAGTACCAGCTGCTGCCGCGTTCCAAGCATAGTGATTGCCGAGAATATAATGAGCACTAACATCACCATTTTGCGTGGTTGGGGTTGTGTAAGCCGTAAAGCGGTTGGCAGTAAGACCACTAGTAGCGTTTGAGCCAGGACATTGAGACGCACCATTAAGTGGATAGCCACAGCTAGCGCTCGTTGTTGGATCTGTAAGTCGATAGTTGCCCAGGCTCCAAGAACGAGTTTCTATTTGAGAATCAGAGTTTACGGTGCTTGCATCGGCCGTCGTAAATGTAGTGAAGCCTGGGGTCCAGTTGCTAGAGACGTCCGTATCGGCCGAAGTCAAAGTCTTCGAAGTTGAGAGATCGAGATCTAAATTTTGTGTCATCCAGCATTTTCCATCCGCGAGCTTTCCGACCCAGTAGTATTTTCCGTCACGAACGTCTTCGAGTTGGGCGGAGATTTCTCCGTCGTTATCGAGGTCGGTTGCGCTGTCGCAGACGGTTGAGGTCATTTCTTGCATGGTGGCAATGCCGAAATCGTTGGTGATTTCCAATGGGCTACTGACCACGGAGAGAGTGATTTGGTTCTGATAAGTATCCGCCGGTATTCGGTTGTTGATATTGGCGGCAAAACTTAACACATAAGTTTTAGTGAGTGTGGTAGTAGTTCGCCCGCCAGCTTCTATCTGCGTTCCGCGGCTAGTTTCTGCTGGTAGATAAGTTGCATTTGCCGGCACGGATGTTCCCTCGCCATAATATATTCCCCAAGAATTTGCCGCTAGATCCTCATAAGTCGTTGCTGACTTAATACTCTCGATAGTCTCTCCGCTATTCACGCCAACTAGCCCGGTAGTCTTCGCTCCGATGTAGATAGTATAGTCTTCTGCGTTCTGGATAGTAATCGTCGCTGTTGCCTCTAGTTGCTTCTTCAAGCCTGCTTCTGTGGTTGGGGTCATTTCTCCAGAAACTTCGGTTGGAGTGAAGGAAATTTCTATGCGGCTTTCGTTCATATCGGCCTGAGTAGCCGGCTCACTGTTATCGTCGGTGGGATCTTCTGTTTCTAGGGCGCTAGCGGAAGTTGTGATGGGATTAATAAGAAGGAAAGTTAGAAGAAGCAGTAATAAACAACTTGTTTTCCCAGAAGAATTAAGTTTTATATCTTGGCGTTTTAGCATCACGGCCCTCCTTTTAGGTTTGTAACTACTTGCGGAGGACAATTTTGCTAGATTTTGGCTGGTCTGCCTTATTTTTGGCAACAAAAAAGCACGACATGGCGTGCCGACCGTTCCATACAAAAAGGCACCGCAAGGGTGTACATACAATTCGCCTGACGACCGTAGTCATTTCAAACCGAAAAGCTCCTTCCGGTGCCATTCCATGGTTTAAATTGGCTACGTTTCTTGGCTTTAAAAACTGGCCATCGTTAATATCGAATTGTATGTACAATTTTATTGTAGCATAAAAAATAAACTTGTGCGGAAAAATGTAAAGTTTTTGATTGCTTCGTTAGATTTTGCGGCGGGGAGAGGCGGAGCGGGCTTGGCGAGCGGGAGCCGAAGTTTGGGATTGGGTGGCGTTAGCGCGTTGCTGTGCTGCGGTTACGGAGCGACGGCGACGAGTAGCGCTGGCTTGTTCGGAGTTGGCGGCGATTTGGTTTTCGATACGAGCGGTGGTCTCGGCGATAGCTTCGACGTCGCCGGTGAGTTCGTAGATGGCGAGGATGAGGCGGAGGGTGTTCGTGTTGTGGTCGAGCTGATAGGCTTTTTCGAGGGATTCGATGGCTGGTTTGATCTGGCCGAGCTTCTCCTTCGCTTTTGCGAGGGCGATATAGCGGGCAGGGAGACCGTCCTCGAGCTCGATGGCCTGCTCGAAGGCCATGGCAGCTTTCTCGTAGGCGCCAGTTTCAAGGTAAATCAGACCGACGTTGTGGAGGGAGGAGGGGTTGTTGTCGAGGGACTGGGCGATTTCGAAACATTCGATGGCTTCGTCGAATTTCTGTTCCTTCGCGTAGAGGATGCCGAGACGGTTATAAGCGGCGGCGTTCTTCTCATCGAATTTTAGGATGGTGAGGAGGGCTTTCTCGGCGCGGAGGGGTTTATGGTCGCGCATGGAGGTCTGGGCGGCGCTCCAGAGTTTTTTCATTTGCATATCGTAGCGGGCGGATTTCGGGGCTTCGGCGGGTTTGCGGCGAAAAATCGGATACAAAAAGACGACATAAAGAGAGAGGATAGCGATGAGCGCAATACCTAGCATATATATTATTATAGCATAAGTTGGCGGTTTGCTGATGGTTTTATGGATTTGCGCGGGTTAGCAGAGGTCGGCGACGAGGTGGAGCTTGATGTGGCCGCCTTTTTGGATGGCGTCGTGGAGTTTGAGGAAGGCGGGGAGTTTTGTAAGGAACTTGGCGTTGCCGGTTTTGAAGTAGGATTTATAGAGAAGTTCGATGGCGGCGGAGATGATGTCGAGAGCTTGTTCGCGGGGTTTCGTCTTAGCTTTGGCAAGGTCGGC
>CAOQNC010000077.1:0-2644 GCA_948511255.1 uncultured Candidatus Saccharibacteria bacterium
CTACCCGCATCTACATCTCCTGCCCGATCGAAATCTACCGCGGTACCCTCTACGACAACCAGCCGGCCGAATACTTGGTCGACGATTTCGAGGATATTCCGGAACATTGGCTCTATGTCCTCTCTCCGCTCGAGGAAGGTGAAAACTATTTTTTCACGCTTGACCTCAGTTGTCACACCGAAAATTCCCCCTTCCAGGGCGAAATCTCCGCCGTTTATAGCAGCTACATCCCCGACGACGGCTCGCTCGGCTCGGTACGTATCGAAGCCACCGAACAGATCGCCCCTGACCTCTACCTCGTCTACTACGGCGAGCTTAAATATATTTCTGACTGTTCCAGCCTCATCTCCAGCCCCGACGATTCCGCCGCCCTCTACCTCACCCAAAACGGCTATGGTCAGTTCTACGACCACCACCTGTTCTATTTCAGCCTCACCACCGCCGATTTCCCCGACAACGCCCAACCCCTCAGCGAACAGCGCATGAGCCGTCTCTCCGACCCTGCCGCAAGCGCCCTCGTCTCCATCATTGGCGACACCGAGCACCTCAGCAGCGTCTACGACGAAGACCTACTCCAGTCCGATTATATGTATCCTTACCGCAAATATGACCCCGCCGAAGGCAGCCAACCGCCCACTGACACTTCCACGCCGAATGGCCTCTCTGCCCCCGCCGCCGTTTCGCTCTCCGCAAACATCACGTCCGATTCCGTCTCTGTCGATCCGCCGCCTCTCGCGCAACCAGCTCCCAGCCTCGAACTGGTCGAGCTCTCCGCGCTTTCCGCGGACTTGATTTATTTTTAGCTCATCCGCGACCCGCCGACCTCTCCCACTCGGCCGTCGCCAAAGTGCTATTTATATAGGGGAGCGGCACCGCGCTGCTCCCCATTTTTAATGCTATAACCCTTGAAAAATACCCCTACTTCACTCAAAATGCTTGACTTTTCAGCAAAAGTGTGCTACAATGGTAATATATAGGTAAGGGGGAGCCTTCGCACATTCCCAATCCGCTACGCTTATTCTTCATTCCATCCAAATTTTACTGAAAAGAAAGGAAGAACATCATGAACAAGTCCCGTAACTACCCAGATCTCGAAAACAGCCACGGCAGCACCTCCAGGGTGAGGCTCTTCGGCATCGTCTTCGCTGTCCTTGTCGCCGCCCTTATCGGCGCCTTCTGCTACTTCAAGTTCGGCGACATCGCAGCCGCCCCCATAGTCCAAGACGAACCCACTGGCGACATCGACCATCCGGCCGGCGACATCTTCGAGTGCGACCTGACGTTCCTCGACATGGATCACGCCAACGTCGCAATGCCCAAACCCCAGCCTTCCACTCCCGTAAGTCCCTCCTACCACGCAGGGCAAAAACTCTACGCCGACACCGAGTACATCATCCAGTTCGATTTTCCGGACATGCTTCTGGCTGAGATCGAGAACGACGACCACGATTTCGAAATCGTCGCCAAATACGATTTCAAGGTAGAGCGAGACTCCCGCTTCCACGCTGAGATCAAACTCTATAACAAAACCAGCGGCAACCTCTATGTTGCCACCGGCGACATTTCAGCCGCTGACGACCTCTGCGTGAAACATTCCTTCGGCGCCGGCACCAACTACATCTGCGACTATCCCGAATTCGCAGACGATCACTTCGCCTTCAGTTTCTACACCTCCGCCCTCCCCGACGCCGGCCCGAAAACCACCAGCGAATCCTCCTTCGGCCGCTTCAACGTCAGCTACACCATTGCCGGCCGTTTTACAGTCCCTGACCCCGTCAAAGACTGTAACCCCACCAGAGAATTAACTCCACCGGAGAATTAAGCAGGCAAACATGAATGGCGGCGCCTCCGGTGTCGCCATTTTCGCATCTATATACCTACGAGCGCTTCTCGCGCCCATTTTCTTTTTCAACCATAAGCCCATTCCGCCGATTTTCGCAAGATATTTTTACATGTATTTTTTACAACATTTTCGCCTTGACCGACGTTTTTACGGTGGAAAACCGAAAAATTTCGCGGTTGACTTTTGACATCTCCCGCGGTATCATGATACTAGAATAAAAGTTAATTACGGACAGGATGCGAGGTGATGTCTGAGTTACCAGAAAAACAAATCAAGCGACTGCGCGGCTTAATCCAGGAAGCCGAGACGAACCTTGCTGCTGCTAAGGAACTACTCATTTCCGTCCTCGGCGACGGCGAAGCGATTACCGCTCCGCGCGAGACGGTCGTCTCTAGTCCCGAAGGAAAAATCATCGAAGGCGTCTTCGACGGTCAGATTATGATTGGTCCCGACGGCAAGAATTATCCCGTCCCCGCGAACTACGCCTCGAAATCGAAGCTCATCGAAGGCGACATCTTGAAACTTACGATTACTCCTGAAGGCCGCTTCCTCTACAAGCAGATTGGCCCGGTCGAGCGCCGCGCCGTCATCGGCACTCTCGTCCATCACGACGACAAATATTACATCGAAGTTAATGGTCGCGAATACGAAGTTCTCTACGCTTCCGTGACTTACTTCCACCTCCGCGAAGGTAGCCAAGTTTCCGCTATTATCCCTGCCAACAACGAAGAAGCCGCTTGGGCCGCCGTTGAGGCCGCCCTCTAGAAATGGCCGCCAAGTCTGCTCCCGCCGAGCCAAAAT
>CAOQNC010000077.1:2654-3066 GCA_948511255.1 uncultured Candidatus Saccharibacteria bacterium
AGTTAAGGCCCTCTATCGCAAATACCGCCCGACCTCTCTCGACGACGTTGTCGGCCAGGAGCAAATCACCACTCCACTAAAATCCGCTATCGAACAGGGCAAAATCTCCCACGCCTATCTTTTTATTGGCCCCCGCGGCACTGGGAAGACTTCCGTCGCCCGGATTTTTGCCCACGCCATCAACCATTTCGACTACCAACTTGAAGACAATTACCTCGACATCGTCGAAATCGATGCCGCCTCAAACACCGGCGTCGACAACATTCGCGAACTCCGCGAAAAAGCCATCATCGCCCCGACGAAGGGGAAATACAAAGTCTACATCATCGACGAAGTTCACATGTTGACCAAATCTGCCGCCAACGCCCTCCTCAAAACCCTCAAGGAGCCGCCCGAGCACGTCGTCTTCATC
>CAOQNC010000078.1 GCA_948511255.1 uncultured Candidatus Saccharibacteria bacterium
TATTTGTTGGGGTCTCGACCGCCAATTCAAATACAACCCCGACACTACTCCTCACGTCCCACTCGACAACAAAGAATACTATCATAAAAACGGCATCCGCTGCCACGCTTGCGACCGCGACCAACTCTACCAAACCGTCAAGTTCCTCTGGAAACAAATCATCCACGACGATCCCATGAAAAACATTATCATTCGCGGTCCGCGCTCCGACTGGCGCGACCTCCCCGTTTCGAAAAGTCTCTTCAACCAGCCCAAAGGCCGTGGTATCGTCATCGGCAACTTGACCAGCCAGCTCCTTTCCAATATTTTCCTCGACCAGCTCGACCGCTTCATCACCTTCGATCTTGGTTACAAGCATTACGGCCGCTACGTCGACGACTTTTTCATCATCGTCCCCTCCGAACAGCGCGAACAGCTCCTCCGCGACGTCAACGCCATCCAAAAATACCTCGAGCGCGAGCTAAACCTCACCCTTCACCCAAAAAAGCAATACCGCCAACCCGTCGACAAAGGTATTCCCTTCATCGGCACCGTCGTCTATCCTCGTTTCATCGTCCCCAGCCGTCGCTCCCGCCGCAAGGCTTTCGAAGCCGCCTACAAACTCTCTACCCGCGGCGAAGGCGACATCGACGGTTTCGTCTCCCGCATGGGCACGACGAAACACATCAACTCTCGCCGCTTCTTCAAAAAACTTTTCGACAGCTTCGGCTGGGAATACGACTGGCTTTCCGAAGAAGAATACCAAAAACAAAAAGCCGCCGCTCGCAAAGCTCGCGCGGCCCTTCCTTGCAAACCAACTCACACCAGCAACCCCGTCAGCTCTTCATTACAACACTCCTCCGCCACGACCAGCTCCATCCGCCGAACGCACGACACCTCCAACTCTCGCCGCGCTCGCCAAAAACAGCGTGCCGAAGCCAGCCGCCCCATCCCCATTTCTTATAGTAACCGTCTTCCCAACCTCATCCCCGTCTTCACTCAAACTTCCCTTCTTCCTAGCGACCTCCTCCCTGATAATCTCCCCACCACACCCTCCAAAAAATCCCACCACTCCGCTCGCAAACCCCAACAACCCACTGCCTCAAAATCCAAGCCTAAGACTCCTCGCAAATCCATCCAGCCTAAATCCGCAAAAGTTTCCCGCAGGACTCCCCCTAGAACCCGCAAAGTCTCCGACGCCCAAACTTCACTTTTCCCCGGAACTTAAAACAGAACTTAAAACACTTCTGCTTGGTAGTCGCTTGACAAGTATGTTATAATTGAACGCATCATGAAACACCCTATTAACTCAGCCGCAAAGCCCGCCAGCCCTAACAACTATGCTTTCATCGATGGCAACAACTTATATCTTGGCGCAAAGTCTCAAAAAGTAAAACTCGATTACCGCAAACTCCGCCTCTATCTCAAAAATAAGTTCCACATATCAAAGGCTTTCCTCTTTATCGGCTATGATAAAAACAATGAGTCACTCTATGATGTATTCCGAGAATACGGCTACGAGCTCATCTTCAAACCAGTCGTATTTTACACCGAAAACGGCAAACGCCAGATGAAGGGCAATGTCGACGCCGAACTCGTCTTACATGCCGCCGCCATCGAATATCGTCACTACAATCAAGCCGTCATTATTTCCGGCGACGGAGATTTCGCCTGTTTGCTAGAATTCCTACAAAAGAAAAACAAACTCGCACGAATTATCGCACCCGCTAAACGCTATTCTAAATTACTACGGCCCTTTCTTCCATATATTACCCAACTTAATGATATTATAGACCGACTACAACTTGAACCATCTCGAAAGATCACAAAAAAGACCGGCATTAGCGGTCGGTCGAAACCTTAGGCATTGTCCGGTCATCGTTCTTGTGGATATTGTATCAAATAACGCAACAAATATCAAGGGCTTTTACTTATAATACGCCTTCCCCTCAATTCTCACATCCACATATTCCGGATGCAAGTCCTTGTCCCGTAAATATTTTATCATCCGCACCGCATCCTCCGCCGTCACCGCCGCGTTCCTGTCCATACTAACCTTAAAATAAGCCGCCTCATCCGCCAAATCTACATACAATTCCCGGCTCGTCGCCGCCGGCAAAGTTACTTTCGTCACCGTGTAGCCCAAAGCCTTAAAATCTTCCTCTAGCTGAACAATATACTCCTTCATCCGCGAAGAAATCTGCCCCCGCCCGCTCTCATCTACGATCTCCGCCGTCACCTTTTTCTCTTCAATCTCATTCGTTTCATTACGCCTACCAAAGCCGACCAATTCCTTCGCCCCGAGATAAGTCAACAAACCCAAAATCGCCAACATCAAGCACGCCGACACGACCGACCGCACTCGTTTCCGGCGCAGCTGCTTCCGCGCCTGCATCCTCTCCGAATCCGACTCCGCCCGCTCTCGCTCCGCAACAATCGTCTGCCCCCGTTTCACCCCCTGCATCTTTCCTTGCCCACGCATCTTAACTTTCCGTTTCTTCTTCCGAAAACTTTAAACCTTAACCTTAAATCAAATCCCGACTTTACTTTCTCTTTGACTTTTTGATACTCTTTTTCTTCATTTTTTCCCGTTTCAGGCGCAGCTTTTCCTGTTCCGCCTTCATCTTCGCCAACTCTTTTTCAGAAAACGCCTGCGGACCCGCCACTTTATTAGCCTCCTCTTTTTCGGCTCCCGCCGCATCCGCTTCTCGCACCGTCGTATCTACGCCATCCGCAATATCAATCAAAATCGTTGCCAATTTCCCTGCTGCGTCCGGCATCGCCTCTGCATGTAATTTCTTCGCCAATTCTTCCCGCTCCCGTGGCGCCCGAATTAAATGCCGTACCTCTTCAAGCAACAGCTTCGGATCCTGCTGAATCTTCTCATCACCCACCATCAAAACCGCCCCGAGATCTCTCAGCTTTTCCGCATTCCGCAGCTGATGCGCCCCCGGCAACCTCTCGAACGGCACCAAAACCACCGCCTTCGACAATGCCGCGAGCTCCGCAATCGTCGTCGCCCCCGCCCGGCTCACCACC
>CAOQNC010000079.1 GCA_948511255.1 uncultured Candidatus Saccharibacteria bacterium
ATCTTGGTGGGCGGTTGGTTCAGCATGGAGTCGGCGATTTTTTGCCAGTTTTCTTCGGAGAGATCGGGGTGTTCGTAGTAGAGTTTCAAAAGTTCGGTCAGGTCGGCGGCGGTCGAGGAGAGGCCACCGTTGGTTGTGTTTTGGAGGTTAAGCTCGTCGATGAGGTTCGCGACGCGAGCGAAGGCTTGGCGGTCGGAGTGCATCTTATCGGCGCAGCCGTTGTATGATTCGCGAATCATGAGGTCAAGACATTCGCCATAGGTGTAAGTATTGGCACGGTAATCGCTGGTCGTGACGTATTTTTCGTCGGCTTTGGCGGCGCCGGATTCGATTTGGCGGTAGCCGTCATAGACGAAGAAAAGTTTATAAATAGAGGCGACATTGAAAACTTGGTTAGGTTGGTGGCTGGCAGCGACGCGGTCATTATCAAGATCGTAGATCATGAGCCCGACATTAGCAGGGGTGGTTTTTAGCCAGGCGTTGACGGTGGGCTGAAGATCGATGAAAACTGGGACTTTGGTGTCTGGCTGGTCGCCTGGCGACATGCTGGACTGGCTGTTGGAAGTTTGTTGGTTGTCGTCGGGGGATTGTGTTTCGCCGGGGTTTTGATTGTCTATGTCGGCGGACGGACGATGGTAGACTGCGGCAAGGATAATTATGGTGACAATGGCAGGCAATGCTATGCCGGCGATAACGAATGGAAGCGGGCCTTTGGCTTTGGCGAAGGTAATAAGTTTAGCGCTTTGGCTGGAGATTTTAGTTTTGAGCTGGTCGAACTTTGACGTGGTGTCGGACTCGACGATGGGTTGTGACGAGCTGTCGGGCTCGGTTTTAGGGTCGAACTTTGACGAGTCGGGTAAGGAAGGCTTCTGCATCTTTATCTTCCATTAGTTTAGTTTGATAGGTTTGGTCGTAGATGGTCGGAATGAGGCGAGTTTGGACAAGTTTGCCGTCGAGGAAATAGTGAACGAGGATGATGCTGCGGGTGGTGCCGGGCCACCAGGCCTGGTCGAAAAAGAGGTTGCCGAGGCCGTAGTAGATTGCTCCATCTTTATATAACTCGAAAGTCTGGGGCTGGTGGGCGGAAGTTCCGACGACGATGTCGGCGCCGAGGTCGATGAGATTGCGGAAGAAACCGACTTGGTCGCCAGCGGAAGAGTTGGCGTAGTCGCAGGTCGTATCTTCGCTGGTGTTGACGTAACTATTACATTCGAAGAACTGGACATCGACGATAACAAAGTCTCCACGTTCCTTTGCGGTGGCGATGTCGGACTTGGCTTTCTCGTCGGTATAAAGATTGGCGCCAGGAGTATTGTCGGTGGTATATCCGCCGGTGGAATAGTTGTAGGCGAGCATAGTGATATTCGTTCCCTTGTCGGAGATTTCGAGCGGGATGGCGGATTCTGCGGCAGTTTTTCCGCCGCCGACGGTTTTGATGCCGAGGCTATTGTATAGGTCGATGGTGGCAATAGCGTCATTGTCGCCGCAGTCTTGGTTGTGGTTGCCGGTGAGTTCAATGATGTCGATACCGGAGCTGGTGATGACGTCGATCATGTTTGGCTTCGAGCAGATATTGCGGTCGTTGGCAGAAGCGGAGAAGGAGGATTCGTTGCTGGTGTGGGTGAGGTCAAAATGGCTGAGATATTCGCCGATGTTGGCGGAGAAATAGTTAGCGTCTCCGACTTGGTCGAGTTTGCGATTCATGCCGCGGGAAAGGGCGGTGACGCCGGTTTGAGCGAAAGTGAGGATCTCGTCGCTAGTCGGGAATGCTTGGATTTTGGCTTCGAGAGCGGTTTTGACTTTTTCGACGTCTTCAGCGTCACCGTCGAGGATGTAATATTCAAAGAAGGCACCGGAATCGAGCGTGTCGAGATAATAATTATCATCAATGGCGAGGAGACGCTGCTCGCCGGTTAAGTCCCATATAGAAGTAAGGGTGATTTCGGCATTTTCTGAGCCATCGGATTTGTTGCTGATGAGAGCTTTGGCTTCGGCGGTAGAAATGGAAGTTGTCATGTTGTAGAAGTCCGTAGTCGGGACGAGAATTTGGTAAAGGACGGAATTTGTCGTGTCGGCTTCGCTGGTGAGCTTTGCGAGAGTGGTTTTTGTGGAGATAGTGAGGTCGGATTTTAGCTCGATGTCTTGAAGATTTTCGTTGATGAAGTTTTGGCCGACTTCGGTGACTGGGCTCAGTATATTGTCGTCATCGGAACCCGTGAGGTCTTCGGCGCTAGCGAAAAGGATTTTACCGGGCTCATGGAAGACGCCTTTTTTCGTCACGAGAAGAATGCCGAAAAGGACAGCGAGGGCGACTACGACAAAAGTGATAATAATGGCGATGAGCTGGGTTTTGAGGCTGGGGGTTTGGGGAGCGGTTGTCGCCTCGGTGGCAGTGTCGCCGTTTTCAGAAGATGCCGGTTCGATGTCGGGCGACTTAAACGAATCTGAAGATGGCACAGTTTGGCTTGCGTGTTTAGCTTCTTCAGTTTTGGTTTTGTTCGACGAAAAACTCGTCGTTTGCTTCTTCCCTTGCTCTGACATACTATAATTATAGCACAAGATTTTTAGATTTGGCCTCGCTGTAGTTATTTTATGAAAAAGTCGGTGAAAATTGTATTTTGAAAGTTGTTATGGTAAAATTAAGTTAGGAAAAGTTAAAATAAAGATATAAAAAGAAATGATTTGGAATATTCTGTTGTTGATTTTGGGGTTCGTGCTGCTGATTAAGGGTGCGGATGTTTTTGTGGAGGGGGCGTCGAGTACGGCGCAGAACTTCCGGGTTTCGAAGATGCTGATCGGGCTGACGATTGTGGCGTTCGGAACGAGCGCGCCGGAGTTAGCGGTGTCGATTTCGGCGCTGGCGTCGGGGAGCACGGACATGGTGCTTGGCAACGTGATCGGTAGCTGTATTTTGAACATTCTTTTGATTCTGGGGATTGTGGCGGTGATTCGGCCGATTAAGATTACGGATAATACAGTGAAGAAAGAGCTGCCGCTTTG
>CAOQNC010000080.1 GCA_948511255.1 uncultured Candidatus Saccharibacteria bacterium
TACGAATGCGAATCTGGCCACGAAATGGCTGAGAGGATTTTCACTTTCATTCATGATAAGTTGCAAGAAAATCATGCCGACTGGCAAGATATTTCCGAGATAACTTACATGAGCGGCCCTGGTTCTTTTACAGGTCTCCGCATTGGTGCCGCGATTGTAAATGCTCTAGCCGACCAGCTAAATATCCCGCTCTATGATCATCACGGCAACCAACATAAAATCATCCTTCCCGAATACGGTCGCCCCGCTAATATCTCTGCTCCACGAAAATAATCGCATTGCTCCGCGCAAGTAATCTTATAAGTTGTTCCCACTTTCCGAAAATTATGCTATAATAACCCCAGAAACTTATTAATTTTTATATTTTATTTGTTACCCCGTCGGCATAGAGAAAAATGTCGACACACAAATTGGAAAGGTTATTATGATACCAGCAATTATTGCCCTGATCGTCGGCATCGCTGTCGGTGCGGGCGGGATTTTTGCCTACAACAAGAAAAACGAGAACGGTGGCAAAAACAAAGCCGAAGACCTCGTGCGCAAAGCGAAAAACGAAGCTTCGGATATTGTTTTGAAAGCGAAAACTGATGCCGCCAGCATGGCCGAGAAATCTCAACAAGAAGAAGCCGAGCGCCGCCGCGAATGGAAAAAAACCGAGAACCGTCTCAGCGAACGCGAAGCGAATCTCGACAACAAACTTGACCAGCTTGAACAGAAAACCGAGCGCCTTGCTAAGCAAGAAAAAGAGCTCGATGATTTGAAAACTGAAGTTCGCGACATTCGCAATAAACAGCAAGAAAAGTTGGAAAAAATCGCTGGCCTGACGAAGGAAGATGCCCGCGATAAGTTAATGCAAATGACTGAGCGCGACATTAAGCAAGATCTCGCCGGACTTGTTGCGAAAGAGCAGAAGGAAATCAAACACGAAATCGATGAAACCGCGCAAGCGATCCTCCTTACGGCTATGGAACGCATGTCTTCCGAAGTTACCGCTGACCGCACCGTCACCGCCCTGAAACTTCCTGATGACGACATGAAAGGCCGCATCATCGGCAAGGAAGGCCGTAACATCCAGGCTCTTCAGCGCGCTACCGGCGTCGATATTATGGTTGACGATACCCCTGGCATGGTCGTGCTTTCCAGCTTTGACCCGATTCGTCGCCAAGTTGCTCGCTATGCTCTCGAGCGCCTTATGAAAGATGGCCGTATCAATCCTAGCTCGATTGAAGAAGCTGTCGCTAAGGCTGAGCGCGAAATCGAAAAAGAAGTCGTCCGCGCCGGCGAAGATGCTGCTCGCGAAGTCGGCGTCGTCGGTATCCCGCGTGAGCTTCTCCATCTGCTCGGTGAATTGAAGTTCCGCACTAGCTATGGACAGAACGTTCTCCTCCACTCTGTCGAAATGGCGCACATCGCCGGCATGATCGCTGAAGAAATTGGCGCCAACAAGCGCGTCGCGAAGACTGCTACCCTTCTCCATGACATTGGCAAAGCTGTCACGCACAAAATCGAAGGGAAGCACGCCGAAATCGGTGCCGAACTCGCCAAGAAATACGGCATGCCCGACGAAGTTGTCCACGCTATGGCCGCTCATCATGACGACATCGAGCCGACTACTCCTGAAGCCGTCATCGTCAAGATCGTCGATGCTCTCTCGGCGGCTCGTCCTGGCGCTCGCAATATTTCCGCCGAAAACTTTGCTGAACGCATGCGTGACCTCGAGAATATCGCCACCAGTTTCCCGGGCATTGATAAAGCCTATGCGATTTCCGCTGGCCGCGAAATCCGCGTCATTGTCGAGCCGAAGCAAATCGACGATCTCTCCGCGCTCAAGCTCGCGCGCGACATCGCGAACAAAATTGAAGCCACCATGTCATACCCTGGCGTCATCAAAGTTAACGTGATCCGTGAAACTCGTGCCGTCGAATATGCCAAATAAAACCTCCCATCAGCCAAACCGTCAGTCCGCAGAAACCACCCATTCGTCAAAAACTCAGCCCACTAAAACTCCAACTACCAACCCGCTTCCGCTTTCTGAAACCCCTCTGAAAAAACGCATTTCTCGCCGCACTCTCATCAAACTTCTCATCGCGACCCTTATTATTGTCGCACTCGTCGGTTATCTCGCTTGGGATATTATTGCTCATGGCCCGCTCATGACCTTGCTTACGAACCGCGACCAGCTCGTCGAAGCGGTCAATTCTTGGGGTCCTTTCGCGCCGCTCCTCTACATTCTGCTCCAAGTTCTCCAAACTGTTGTCGCCCCCATTCCTGGCCAAATCGTCGGCAGCATCGGTGGCTTCCTCTTCGGCCCTTGGGGAATCCTCTGGACGACCATCGGCACCGTCATCGGTTGCTGGATCGTCTTCAAAATTGCCCGTCGCTTTGGTCGCCCGCTCCTCGAAAAGTTATTCAAAAAGTCCGCCATCGACAAGTTTGATTTTATTATCAATGCCAAAAGCGCTTCGCTCATCCTTTTCGCGATTTTTCTTCTCCCCGGTTTCCCGGATGACATTATTTGTTATATCGCCGGCCTCACCAATCTCTCAATCAAGCGCCTCATGGCTATCGTCGCTCTCGGCCGTTTCCCAGTTATCGTCCTCACGAACTACATCGGCGCCGAAGTCGGCACCAACTTCGTCATGGTCGTTCTTGTCGCCCTGCTCGCCGTCGTCATTCTCGGCATCGGCGTCTGGCAACGCGAACGCATCATGACCTTCTTGAAGCGCGGCGCCTCCGCCTCAAAATCTTCTGACACCGCCACCCAAGACCCCGACAAAGACTAATACTTATACAGCTTCGGCAAGTCCAAGGCTTCCTCCAGTCGCACCCGCTCGCTCAATTCTTTGAACCGCACATACCTCGCCTCGCCGCTATTCATCAATCGCCGCACCTCCTCAAAACCCATCACCTCGACTTCGATTTTCTCCCCCGCGTCCAGATTTTGCGAAACATGCCCCTCTAGCC
>CAOQNC010000081.1 GCA_948511255.1 uncultured Candidatus Saccharibacteria bacterium
GAGTTATTCCTGGGCAACTTAATGCTGAGGCTAGGAGGCGTTTTGGCTCGCTGAATTAGATGACCGGGCTAGAGGATTTCGATGTTAGCTTCACTGCGGGGCTGGACGTTTTGGAGGATGAAGTCGCGCGTAGCGAGCGGAATATCGTAGAGTTCGAAGAGTTTTCCGTCGAGCTCGGAGATTTTTGAATGCCAAATCTTGTCGCTAAAATCAGGTAGTGGGATATAGCGATACTTATCTTTGGCAGTGTTTTGAGTGTCTTTGGCGAGGAAAAGGAGGGCGCGGAAAAACTTAGTCATGAAATACTTAGCAACCTTGATAGTTTCTTCCTGCGAAGCGAAGGGGCCAAACTCGATGAAGGTTTCCGAGCAAACATCGCCAGGAGAAGCGACGCAAATGTTAGAATAGGAACCGCCGAGACCGATGTTTGCCGCCATGTTCCCCCAGGCTTTCGGAACGAAAAGTTTATATCGGTCGATTAGCGGGCTGACCTTCGGGAGGCTGGCGCGAGAAATATAGCGATATCCGCGGCTGCCGTCAGAAAGGAGACCAAAGAGGCGCACATCGTCTGAGCTCTGGGCGGTTTCGTGGAGTTCGAGATTGTATTTTCCTGGATTGCGGAGAGGGTCGGCATAGAAACCGTAAGGCTTGCGCGAAGAACCGAGAGATTCGACTTTCGGGAGATATTGGAACTTCTCAATAAGCGGAGTTAATTCGGCGGGTTTTATGACTTCGTTCACGTCGAGCGGGAAGATGAGTGGAGCAGCTTTTTTGCCAGCGATAAGTTGCGGGAGGCCGCCATGATTATCGAAATTACGGTCACGGAGAATGACGTTCACGCCGCCGGTGCCAATATTTGGGAAAAGTTTTTCGGCGGCTTTTTGGTCGTAGTTGTCGATGATAGTAATGTGCGGATCGCGTTTGTATTTGGCACAATTGAGTTGGCCAAGACCGTTGCGATTGTGGGGTTTTTGCCAGCCTTGCGGGAAGACCATGCACAATAATTCCGGGTCGAGATCGACGGCGAGGCGATAAAAATCGGCGTAAATTTGGCGACGGCCTTGCTGATATGGCGGATTGCTAATAATGACATCGAATTTCATATTTTCCTCCCATGTTTGGTTAATTTTAAGTTGAATGTCGGAAAGGTTAATCCCGCCTCTACTGGAGAGTGGGTTGAATTGGAGTAAATGTTGGTTGATTTTGGCAATTTCGGCGGCAGAAAAACGGACGGAATCGTGACGAATGAAACTTAAAATGGTGTTTAAGGTTGCGCGGTGAGAAATCTCGTCGGGCGACCAGGAATAAATTTGGCGCGTGAGAATATGGAGTAGGCAAGCGTGGGCGCTCGGGAAATCCGGGCGCAGGTTGCGATATAATTCTTTGACGATAAAGGCGAGGAGGAGGCCACTTTTCGCGGCGGGATCGAAAAATTTGGCGTCGCGGGAATGAAAAAGTTCGGGACGAGCGGAGATAAGTTGCTGGACAAGTTTTTCGGCGGTAGACTTCGGAGTGAAAACTCGCGCGCCGTATTGAAGCGGGATAAAATCAAAAATATTTTGCGCGGAAGTCGGGAGAAAATAAGTCGAAAGGTCTTTCTCGCGACTCATAAATTCGCGGATGGCGAGATTACAGTTCGTCTCGTTGAAATATTGCTCGTGGCGAAGCAGCGCGAAATCATCTTTCGTGAGGCCGGTGAGATCTTGGAAGATTTGGTCGGGGTTTTTGTTAGCGAGGTCGGAAAAAGTGAAGTCGGGTTCGCCGCAGAGATGAAGCAGCATTGGAATCGTGCGAGAGAAACCGCGGAGCTTGTCGCGATAATCGTCTTCTTCACGTTTTTTGCGGCGGCGGGCGGCTTTCTCGTCGGCAAGGGTCACGATAATCTGGCCAGAAGAGTCGAGCTTCGTGAGCGGGACAGGAAGCGGACGAGGAGATTTTTCGAGACGGTTTTTGTGGAGGGCGGAAAGTTTGTTGATAACTTTGCAGGCGGCGGAGGAAGCGTGGAAGATATTTTGAATATTAAATAGTTTGTTCGAGGTGATAAAACCGCCGTCGACGATTTCCTGCGCAATGATTTGGCGGGGGAGTTCGATGATTTCTGGAGCAGAGAGGGACTCGGGACGAGCGTTTTCGTCAAGTAAGTTGACATCGAGATATTGGAGAAGTTCGGGGAGAGCAGTTGCGGGTGGGAGATTGCAAAGACACTCGGCGTATTCCTGAAGAACGGTGAGGGCGCGGTCGGGCGCGAAGTCGAAAATATAGGCTTTAGACTTTCCGAGGGCAGAATTTTGGGCGCGGAAAGCGGCTTGGAGATATTGTGCGGAGCTGAGACGCGAAAGGTCGTTCGAGCTATACAACATGAAAACTGCGGACCATTCGGGGATTGTGATGCCAGTCGTGAGGCGACCGCAAGAAAGGGTGATAGTCTTCGTTTGGTCGGGATGGCCGCCGATAGTATTACGAACGGCGGAGAGGACTTTTTGGCTACTATATTCGCCGGCGTCAGATTCGAGGGCGTCGACTGGGGAGTCTTGAGGGTTACTGGTTTTAGTGAGTTTTCCGGCGGCGAGGATAACTTTATAATCATGGAAAAACGGGTGCTTCGCGAGGGCGGCTTGGAGAGTTTTGCAGTCGCTCACTTTTGAAAGTAACCAGAAAGTATGGCGGAGTTCGGGCTGGGAGCGGTAAATTTGCGCGGCGTAATCGAGCCAAGATTGAACGGCGTCGTCGGGCTGAGGCTGGGAGGCTGCGGAGGGGCTAGATTGTTGGGTTGTGGAGACGTTCTTCGGAAG
>CAOQNC010000082.1 GCA_948511255.1 uncultured Candidatus Saccharibacteria bacterium
CAAGAAAACCAGCTGCGCGCGCTCTTCGTAAGTGACGTCTTCGCGGCCGTGGATGCGCTTCGCGAGATCAACGGTGCGTGCGACGCGGCCGAGCTCGGTCAAGTTGCGAATAATAAGTTTCTCGGCGGCGGCAAGCTCGGCGATGTGCCCTTCCTCGGCGCCAATGCGGAGGCGTACGAGAATGGCTTTTTCGAGCTGGCGGACGCGCTCACGGGTGATATTTAGGAGTTCGCCGATTTGCTCGAGGGTTTCTTTTTGGCCGGTGAGTCCGAAGCGGCGAGAAATAATTTCGCGTTCGCGCTCTTGCTCAATGATATTTAAGCTACCCGAAATGGCGTTTTCGATAATGCTGGCGTTCTGGTCCATCAGGTCCCTTTCGTTCCCCACCCGAACATAAAATTAATATTACATTTACTTTATGATAGCATATTTTGATGTTACTGTCAACGGCTTTTTCAAGGTTTTTACGAAGTTTTTCGGAAAGTCTTATATATTGTGTAGCGTAATATGTAAAACTCGCTGAATATTTTGTAAAAACTCGATTTCGTTGGCTTTCTATGATTTATTATAGCACTTTTTTGGTGGTTTTGGGAGATTATTTCGTGGATTTTTTGGTAGTTTTAGATTTCGCCGTGGTTTTTGTGGCGGTCTTGCGAGCAGTGGTCTTTTTGGCGGTCGTAGTGGATTTGCGGGTGGTGGTTTTCTTGGTGGCAGTCTTAGTGGTTTTTGAAGTGGATTTCGAGGCAGCGGCTTTTGAAGTGGCCGTGGCTTTGCGGGCGAAACGACCGCGGCCTTTCGGCTTTTCATCGAGGCGCTTTTTGGCTTCTTCGAGGGTGATTGATTTTGGATCTTCGTCTTTTGGAATTTTGACATTATTGAAACGGCCAGGACCTTTGATATAAGGGCCGTAAGCGCCGATAATAATCATGATATCGCCCCAGTCAGCAACGATAGAGTCGACTTTGGCTTGGTAGAGCTCGGCGGCGGTTTTGAAATCGATGGTGTATGGGTCGTAGTTCTTGATCGGGATGTTGTATTTGCCGGCTTTGAGGTAGGGGCCGAAGGGACCGCTTGCGGCAATGAGTTCGGCGCCGTCTTTGGTGGTGCCGAGAGAGCGCGGGAGGGCGGGCATAGCAAGTTGTTTCAAGGCTTCTTCAAGGGTGACGGTCTTCTCGGTTTTGCCCTTCGGAAGTGGAGCAAAGCGAGGTTTCTCGCCAGTAGACTTTTCATTATCGCCGAGCTGGATGAAGCCGCCATTGCGACCGATTTTGGCGTAGATTGGACGGCCGGTCTCGGGATCTTTGCCGAGCTCGCGGGCGTTGTTGTAGCGGGCGGCATCGTCGGACTTAATAACTTCTTTTTCGAAGGGACCGTAAAAATCACGAAGCATCTTAACGCGCTCGAGTTTGTGTTCGGCGATCTTATCAAGGTCTTCTTCAATGTTGGCGGTGAACTTATAGTCGACGATGTTGTTGAAGTTGTCGGTCAGGAAGCCGGCGAGGAGCTCACCGATTGGGGTCGGGAGCAGTTTGCCTTTGGTCGAGCCGGTTTTTTCGGTGACGATTTCGCGCTGAACATTCCCTTTTGTGAGTTTGAGCTGAATGACGTCGCGCGGTTCACCTTCGGATTCGCCTTTGATAACGTAACCGCGAGCTTGGATAGCGGACATAATTGAAGCGTAAGTCGATGGGCGACCGATACCAAGCTCTTCGAGCTTTTTGACGAGTGAACCTTCGGTGTAGCGGGCGGGCGGCTTGGCGAAGTTTTGGCGGGCGATGATTTCTTCGGTTTTGAGTTTGTCGCCGGCGGTAAGGGCTGGGAGCTCATCTTCTTTTGCGCGGCCAGTAACTTTGAGGAAGCCGTCGAAAGTGATCACTTCGCCTTTGGCTTCGAAAGTGTGCTTTGGCTCGGAGGGTGTTGTAATTTTTACAACAGTTTTCTCGGTCTGAGCATCGGCCATTTGGGTCGCGAGAGTGCGATTTCTAATTAGGCGATAGAGCTTCTTCTCGTATTCGTTCTTGCCAGCGACTTCTTGCTCAATATGGGTCGGGCGAATAGCTTCGTGAGCTTCTTGGGCGCCGGCGGATTTAGTCTTAAAATTGCGGACTTTGAGGTATTCTTTGCCGAAGTTGTTTTCGATGTAGCTGGCGGTCATTGCGATCGCTTGCTTCGAAAGATTGAGGCTGTCGGTGCGGTGATAAGTAATCATACCGGCTTGGTAGAGAGCCTGGGCGGCGGTCATGGTCGTGCGCGTGGAAAAACCAAGTCGAGAGTTGGCCTCGATTTGCATTGAGGCGGTCGTGAAGGGCGGGCCGGGTTTGCGGGTGCCGGGGCTAGTCGTAATGTCGGCGACTTCAAAATCGGCTTGGCTAATTTTTTCGAGGTATTCAGTAGCGGCTTTTTCGGTATCGAAGGTTTTGTCGAGAACGGCAGGGAGCTCATCTTTGTCTTTGGTTTGGAACTTGCCGGTGACTTTAAACTTGGCCTTGCCAGCGAAATCGTCAATTTCTTTCTCGCGTTCGACGACGAGGCGAAGGGCGGGCGACTGGACGCGGCCGGCAGAGATAGCGCCCGGAACCTTGCGACGAACGACGCCAGAGAGGTCGTAACCGACGAGCATATCGAGGGTTTGGCGAGCCTGTTGCGAAGCGACCATATCCATATCGACGGTGCGGGGATTTTTGATAGCTTCTTCAAGGGCCGGCTTCGTGATTTCGTGGAAAGTGATACGTTTCGTTCCCCTCGGGAGTTTCAAAACTTCCATCAGATGCCAAGAAATTGCCTCA
>CAOQNC010000083.1 GCA_948511255.1 uncultured Candidatus Saccharibacteria bacterium
GTCCTTGGCTGGAGCAGAAACTTCGGTCTCGGGAGAGGGCGAAAAATCGCCAAGTGGGGGGGGTTGCTTATTTCGATAAACTCGTTGGGGTGGAGCGGGGTGCTGGGGTCGATTTGCTGCTGCCAGGCCGCCAGAGCGACTGGCTGGTTGCCAGCGGTAACGAGGTAGTCGAGAGCGTCGGGGGTGAGGGTAATGCGACGGCGACCAGGATAGGTTGCGACGCCATGCTGGACCGTAGGGATTTTGTTCAACGCTGCCAGGGCGATGAGACTGGGGTCGTAGGTCAGGATGAGGATGTCGGAATGCTCGACGCGAAGCTGCTGCGCGGCGGTGATGGCGTATTGGATAGGGTCAGGCGCGAACTGGGTGTCGGCCGGGAGCGGGGTTTCGGTGTTATGCGACTGCCAAAGATGAACGCAGAGACCGTTCGGTCCGGTATAGGGGTTGTCGGAATTGTAGTCTATCTGCTCCAGAATATATGCGAAGTTGCGGAGCAGGGGCGACCGGCTGGGGAGTCCAGCATAGGTTTCGCGCGGAAGCGCGGAGAGATACTGGATATAGCTCAGCGGAACATAGAGCTGGTCGCAGGGTTTCGGAGCGTCGGGCTCGGCGAGCAGAGCGTTGGGGTAGCGAAGCAAGAAATCCAACGATGCTACGGCGGATGTTGCCATGGAAAAGCCTCCTTTTCTGATTTGAAAGGGCGTGCGTGAGGCAGTGCAAAAGATTTACCTCAAGACTATTATAGCAAGAAATGGAGGCTAGCCCAAGCGTAAGCGGCTAGCGCTGGGAGTGCGGTGAGTTTTGGCGGTTTTGTTTTGAGGGGATTATTGTTCTTTTTTATCGCGGGAGCGGGGTTCTTGGTCATTGCGGAAACTGAACATGATAGGGGTGCCGACGAAGGGATATTTTTCGCGAATTTTGCGCTCGAGGAAGCGTTTATAAGACCAATGGAGCAGACCGAGGTCGCGGCCGTGGACGACGAACCAAGGCGGGCAGGTATCGGTCTGGACGATGTATTTGAGCTTCGGACGGGTGTTTTTGAGGCCGGCAGGGATATGTTCGACGATAGCTTCGCTTAAGATTTTGTTGAGTTCGGAGGTTTTTAGCTCAAGGTGGCGAGTTTCGTCGATCTCGGTCGCGAGTTCGAAGAGTTTAGTGACGTTTTGGCCGGTTTCGGAACTGGTGATGAGGACGGGGGCGTAAGGCAGGAAGTTGAAATCGCGTTCAAGTTCGTCGAGGATGTGGTCGGTGTCATCGACGAGGTCGGCCTTCGTCAGGACGACGATAATTCCCTTGCCGGCGTCGACGATTTGGCCAGCGAGAGACTGGTCGAGTTTGGAATGGGGTTCGGTCGCGTCGACGAGGAGGGCGCAGACATCGGCTTCTTCGATAGCGGCAAGAGTGCGGAGGGCGGAGAACTTTTCGATGCCAACTTCGCGTTTGCCGGGTTTGCGGAGGCCGGCAGTGTCGAGGATTTCGAGGGTGCGATTGTGAAAACGGACTTCGACGCGGTTGACGTCGCGGGTCGTTCCCTGGCGCGAGCTGACGAGAGCTTGTTGTTTCTGGCCGAGAGTGTTGAAAAGGCTGGACTTACCAACATTCGGACGGCCGATGAGGGCGATTTTTAGACGATTGTCATCGGCGCGGTTTGGCGAGGTTTGAGGGAGATTGTGATAGATGGCGGATTTGAGGTCTTTGATTCCCTGGCCAGTGGTGGCGGAGATGCGGAAAGTTTCGTCAGGTTTAATACCGAGGCGGAGAAACTCAGATTCGGGGAGCGAATCGCCGAGATCGGACTTGTTCAGGAGAAGCAAGACTGGTTTTTTCGATTTGAGGGCGGATTTGGCGATGTTTTTGTCTTTATCATCGGGATATTTCGAGCTGTCGAGAGTGAGGAGGATGAGGTCGGCGCTGTCGATGGCGTCGGCGATTTGGTCTTGGATACCGGCTTCAAAATCGTCATCAGGATCTTTCAGCCCGGCGGTATCAATCAAAAGGAAACGGTCGTCGATGCGAGCCATGACATTATCGCGGGTCGTTCCCTCTTCGCGGGCGACGATAGCGATGTTTTTGTGGGCAAGGCGGTTCAGGAGACTGGACTTGCCGGCGTTGGTCTGGCCGATGAGGGCGACGATTGGTAGTTTCTGCATGATTCTATTTTAACATAAAAAGGCGGGTTTTGGCAAAAATATAAAGCGCTAGCACTTTTATTTTTATGGTTGGTGTGATATAGTTAAGGTAATGGGCAAAATTAAAATTAATGAAACTGCGAGTGAACCTATGACAACGAACGGTTCGAATAATGATATTGATACGTCCGAGCGGATAATGCCGATTGAGCATTATGTGACCGTTTCGGCGAAAGTTGAGAATAAAGATAATGTGAGTGTCGAGGGGGTGAAGAGCGCTCCGAAGAAGGTCTCTAAGGCTTCTGGTGTTGCGGCTGGGAAGAGGGCTGCTAATAAGCCTTCGACTGCGATTGCCAAGAAGAAGGCGTTGGCTTTGCCGGCGGGTTCGATTGGCGCGGCGGTGATTGATGAGAAAGAGAAAGCTGGCACTGCTAGTGCTGCGAAGAATGCAACGAAGAAATCTTCGGCGAAGTTGGCGATGGATGGAATGGTGAAACCGAAGCCGCGCACGGTTGAGGTGACGGAAATCGAGCCGACGGCCGAGGAAGAATTCGAGGCGCATCGCCCGCG
>CAOQNC010000084.1 GCA_948511255.1 uncultured Candidatus Saccharibacteria bacterium
GTCGTATTCACTCCCTGACCGCCGTGCCCGCCCGACCGATAAATATCAATCCGCAAGTCATCCGGTTTAATCTCAATATCCGTCTCCGCCGCTTCCGGCAAAACCGCCACCGTCGCCGTCGACGTATGAATCCGCCCCTGACTCTCCGTGACCGGCACTCGTTGCACCCGGTGTACCCCGCCTTCAAACTTCATCTGCCCGTATGGCTTCTCCCCCGAAACCCGAATCACAACCTCTTTCATGCCGCCCGCTTCGTTCTCATTCTGGCTCATCAACTCGACGCGAAGCCCATGCCGCTCCGCATATCGCACATACATCCGATAAAGTTCACCCGCAAACAGGGAAGCTTCATCCCCGCCCGCCCCCGCGCGAATCTCCATAATCGCCGGCTTGTCATCCGCCGGATCGTGCGGCAATAACTTCTCCTCCAGTTCCGCCGACAATTCATCCACTTTCAGCCCTAAAATCCGCACGTCCTCCCGCGCCATCTCCCCTAGCTCCGGATCATTCACCAATTCCGTCGCCTCTTCCAAGTTCCGTTTCGCCTGCTCAATTTCCCGCGCCAAATCCAAAATCCCGTTAATCTCCGCCAATCTCCGCGACTTTTCCGCAAAATCCGGACTTGCATAAGCCTCCGGCTGCGCCAAAAACGCCTCAATTTCAACTTTTTCGTTCTCAAACTTCTGGAAATCTAACATATTCTATGCTATTATATCATATGTAAGGCCTCTCCACACTATTATTCCCGCCTTGCCAAACCGTGGTTCTTTAGCTCAGTTGGCTAGAGCGTACGATTCACATTCGTAAGGTCATTGGTTCGAGCCCAATAAGAACCACCACAATTTTGATTTATTTAATTTTCACTAAAATCATTTAGCTATGGAAGCAATTCTCATCGTCATCGGCATCCTCACTATTATCACCCTAGCCGTTGGCATCTACCGCCTCGCCAATCGCGACAAACACGAAGCCAGCATCCTCCGCGTCCACGGCAAAGTCCAGCGCCGCGAAAACTTCAGCACCGTCATCTTCGCCATCATCTCCATCATCGGCCTCTTCGCCCTCCTTTTCATCTTCACCGCCCTCTAGAACCCGAAAACTGCCTCGCCAAAACGCCCCAATCGCACCTATCAACAACTTATGCTATAATATTCTCATGCAGCTCATCGTCGGCCTCGGCAATCCCGGCCCAGAATACAACTTCACCCGCCACAACTTCGGCTTCCTCGCCCTCGATTTTTATACCAAAATCCACAGCCTCGAACCCTGGCAAAAGCCCAAGTTCCACGCCCTCTGGCTGAAATCCGGCGACAAAATCTTCATCAAACCCCAGACTTTTTACAACGACTCCGGCCGCGCCGTCGCCGAATTCGCCAATTTCTACAAAATCCCCCTCGAAGACATCCTCATCATCTGCGACGATTTCAATCTTCCGTTCGACAGCTTCCGCTACCGCGCCAAAGGCAGTAGCGGCGGCAACAACGGTCTCAAGTCCATCTCCGAATATCTCCATACGACCGACTTCCCGCGCCTCCGCCTCGGCACAGGGAACGACGAACTCCGCCAAAAACTCGGCGACGTCGACTTCGTCCTCAGCCGCTTCACCCCCGAAGAAAAATCCTCCCTCCCCGACCTCCTCTCAAAAATCGCCGCCGAAATCGACCGCCTCTAGCTATAAAACCACTTAACACAAAGTTAGCCCCCTAGCAACGCTAGGGGGCTACCCACATCTGATGTGGCAAATTTTAAGCTACTTGGAAAAAGAAAACATCGGTTCCGACAGCGAGCCAACCCCGCAATCTCCGCCTTAACGGTTCAGCGAAGCGGCTCACAGGCACCAATCAGTCCTCAGCAGAATCCTCCACCTTGTTAGCCTTGACGGCGGCGGCCTCCTCGGCCGCTTCCTTATGCATAGTGTCGAGCGCCTGCCGCACGGCCTTGTCGCCCTGCTGACGCGCTTTCTTAACACCGTGACGCTTAGCAATTCTCGCCTGCGCCGCTCTGTTCTGATTGCTCATAGAATACCCTCCCTGCTATCTTCGCCCGCCTCGTTCGCGGACAGAATCATCATGAATCAGTTATCAGTTTCAGTCGGTCATTAGCCTCACGCAACCAACCACAAGGCTGGCGCCACGTTTAGGCCTCGCCGTCCTCCGGCACCTCCTCGGCTTCCTCAGCTGCCGGCTCCGCATACAGCACAGCCGAACTCCGGCTCACACGCGCCATCTGATCGGACGGCCAATAGACCACCGTAAACCGCGTGCCAGTCCGGAAGGCCGACAGACCCTGTCCGTCGTCGAAATGGTTGGTAACCTCGCGGCCAGCTCTGCTGACCATCTCGACCTCCAACTCCACCTCGCGGTGCAAAGAGCTGGGACTGTAGGGGCGACCGTCCGCCCGCTTGCGTTCGGCCATGCTGACAATCTTCAGATCAGCCCGCACCGCAGCCGTCAGCGTGTCAGCGCCCACCTCACGGTTACGCCGCATCATCCTGACCGCCTGATACTTACCGCCGTCCATGTGCTCCTTCAGAGACAGCTCACTGCCCAAATCCGAAAACCACACATCGAACTTCGGCATACCGCCCACCGGCAGCACCGACGCCTTGCGCTCCATCGCGTTGTTCTTCTCTTCCATCATTTTATTAACTACCTCCTTGAGGCATAGTACTCCAGGCTCATCC
>CAOQNC010000085.1 GCA_948511255.1 uncultured Candidatus Saccharibacteria bacterium
TATACATCCATTATGCGCCAACATAAGCACAATGTCATCATTTTTTTCGCCCGACTTTCCATAAACTTTTTCGCCACCCCAATAACTTTTTCCGCCCCTCCTCACAAAACCGAACGCCCGCTCAAAACCCGAACAAACCTCTTCCTTCCCCCTTCCTCGCCCACCTCTTTCTCAGTCTTCTTGAGACAATCCCCCGCCGCAAACACTCTTTGACTTCTCGTCAAACTTATTCCATTTTCAGACTTGCCCTCTTGTCAACTTTCTGTCATTCGTCTACAATCTTTCTCCACACTTCCCCGAACAAAAAGAACTCTTGACTTTTCCACTAAAGTTTGCTACAATAAAAGTACAGGGGCTGTATGCCTCACCCTCGGGAGCGCTACTTCGGGACCGCTCCCATTTTTATCTTTTAATTACATACTGTATGTCACGTATATCAGTCAAATAGTAATTTGAGATTTTACCACGTAATGTCTTCAGCCTAGTCGACAAAGTATTCTTGCGAAAATCACGCACCGACGGCGTCGCCAAGACTGAAATCGAGACGTTCTCATTCCTAAGCGCATTACTAATCATCTCCGCATAATCCCCGTCACACGACACTAGAATAATATGCGTCGGCCAACTTGCCTGATGCGCTACAGTTAATAGCTCCGTCGCCAGATAAACATCGACATTTGACTTCATTGCCCGGTGCGTGCGTGTAAACTCGGCCGCCCATTTATGCTTACATTTCGGACACTTCACCTCACACTTCTCAATTTCAGAAAAATTATACGACTTTCGCTCCAACGGACAAATCACATATCCTTTTTGCCGCAAAAAATCAAACATGCGCTGCTTCTTCACGTCGCCCTTCGCAATCCCCTCATAATAACGCACGTCTTTCAAATTCGGATATTTTTGCCTAAAATATTCCAACAGCTTCGCAAAATCAATCATCAAATCCAGCGTCTTCAAACAAGCCGAGCGTATATTACTCACGTCAATATACACATAAGTTTCCAAATCAGCCAACTTCACCTTCTCCGCCATTTCCCTATTCTATCACAGAAAGCTTACCCTGTGCAAAACTCTCCAAAAACTTAGAAAACCCTCGACACCGGAAAGCGTAAGTGCTACAATAGAATACAGAAAAAGGAATAAAACAAAAATGGCCAAACAGGCTTCAATCAAGCCTCAAGACATCGAAAAATACGCCAACCTCAATCTCCATGAGCTCGAGGAAGTAATTGAGAAACTCTCGAGCAGCGCTCACCCCTCCGCAAAAGCCGATCTTCGCGCCGCTCGTCAAGCCCTCAGCAACCGCCAGCGCGTCATCAAATCGAAAGTCATGGAGTTCGAACAGTTCAATGATCATCATCTCCTCTTTTTTGACTCCACTTCCGGATTTTCAAAACTCGCCGGCCATTCCGTCCTCTTCTTTTCCATGACCATCGCCGACCGCATTCATTGGCGCTATTCTGTCAAAGTCGACACCGACCACTATTCCGTTTCCGAAGATGGGACGATTTCTTTTCGCTCGCTCGAAGGCCTGAACGAGCTCCTCGCCGCGATCAATATCTTCCCTGACCCCGAGCGTAGTGACGCCGAGTTTCATTATTATAAACTCGCCAAAGTCTACACCGAAGAGCAAATCGCTAAGCTCCGCGACAATTCCCAGCGCGACGCCGAGCGCATTTCCGCAATCATCCTCCCGAAATCTCCCCTTCCCCTTCTTTACGACGCCATCTCTCAGGTCGACCGCACAATATATTATCAGTTCAAGCATATCTCCGACCAGCTCGCCCGCGAAACCGTCGGCCGTCGTATGATTATGGAATCTTACGAACTCATGATTCAATATCTCGAATATGCTCGCGTCGACAACCCAAATCCGAACGCCAACCTCGCCAAAATGATCGAGCTCACTCGCCGCCTCCGCGACGGCATGGCTTATGTCAACCGCCTCCAGCTCATGCATCATCGCGAAATCTGCCAAACCCTCGAAAACCTCGTCCTCATCGACCGCATCACTAGCAAGACCTACAGCAAAGCCGTTCAAGCCACTAAACGCTGATGCTTGACCAGTATCCCAATCGCCCTGACGGTCTTTTCAACCCTCACGAAAACAACCCTGACCAAAAACTCGCCGACGAAGAGTTCGGCACTTTTCGTCATACTCGCTTTGAAGATTTTCTCCTGCGCGAACTCTGGCATGCCTACGATTGCGCCCGTAAGGGTAAGCGCAAAACCGTCGACGAACATCGCTTCGAGCTCAACGACATGGAAAACTTAATCTATCTTCGCGATAGTATTATCCAGCGCCGCTACAAACCCAGCCGCGGTGTCGCCTTCATCGTTCGCGACCCCGTCATCCGCGAAATCGTCGCCGCCCCCTTCCGCGATCGCGTCATTCACCATTTCCTTTATAACGTTTGTGCCGGCTGGTGGGACCGCCGCTTCATTATCGACTCCTATTCTTGCCGCGTCGGCAAAGGCACCCTCTTCGGCCAGCAACGCCTCGCCACTCACATCCGCCGCGCCACCAAAAATCGCACCCGCCCCGCTTTCGTCGTCAAGCTCGATATTCAAGGCTACTTCATGAGTCTCGACCACCGCAAACTTTACGAACGTATTTGTTGGGGTCTCGAC
>CAOQNC010000086.1:0-1217 GCA_948511255.1 uncultured Candidatus Saccharibacteria bacterium
AAAACTAAAGATTACCGAGCGACGCAGCGAACGGAGCAGCCGTTAAAGCGGCTGGTGACACCCGACGGCCAGATTACGCCAGGGTCAAACGGCACGATAAAGGCGGTTGCGGCGTCGTTGACCGTGCTGCTCCAATAGTAACCACCTCCGCCAAGATAATCGAGAGAGCCATTGCTGATGCGGCCACCGTATTTGAAATTATAGGGTATAGCGATAAGCTCATTCCCTGAGCTCATACCAGTGAATATCGCAGAGTACTGGGCGTGGGTCGGGAGTGTCCAACCCCGAGGACAGACGCTTGCATCGGTACTTCCGCTGACGAAACTGGCGTTGCCGGTGCCAGCGGTCGCGGCGCCCCAAGAGTAATATGTACCATAAGCGACATTGTCGGTGCTTCGATATGAGGCAACGAGGTCGTTGCTGCTATTATTAAAGTTGGACGGCGAGCCGGTTAGCACGGTAGCCGGCGGCGTCCATGTCGCCGAAACATCGGAGAGTTTACTCGTCAACGGAGTATTTGGGTCCAGCGCATAGTCTAGGTTCCGAGTTACCCAACAGTTATTATCTTTGGCGAACTTAGTAACGGGGTAGGTTTGACCGTCGCGCTCATCGACAAGTTCGACCTCGGTGCCCGGCGTTGTATTTTCACAGATTTTGCTCGTCATTTGTTGCAAAGTATCCAAATCGCTGATGGTGACAAGTTCGCGTGGCGAAGAGACAACCGAAAGCACAAACTTTCCTTCGTAGGTGTCGGCCGGGCGGTCTACACCAATTTTCGTAGCGAAACCAAGCGTGAAGGTATGGTTGGCTTCGCGGACAGAAGCATTCTGACTAGCCAAGAGGTCGCCTTGGCCAGCCGATAACGCTTTGTAGGTTGTATCTGACGGTAGGTTTTCTTCTGTAGTGACGGAATATCCCCAGGTGTTTGAGGGGAGGTTCTCGAGAGTTGAGGGACTGGGCGTGCCGGAAATTGTTGCGCCGGTCTTTTGGCCGACGAGCTCGCCGGAACCGCCTAGATAAATGCTATAGCCGCCGGAATTTTTGATTCCGATCTTAGAGCGAACCGTTGCCTGCGCGGACACGCCTTCGGGCGTGGTCGGGGTGATTGGGCTAGGAGAGGTGACCGGTAGAAATTCGATCTTGACGGAAGAACTTACGAAAGACTGCTCGGAATCGGCCTGGCTGACCTCTTCGATAGCGCTAGCTGGCAAGTTCGC
>CAOQNC010000086.1:1227-2631 GCA_948511255.1 uncultured Candidatus Saccharibacteria bacterium
TTCGCGAACGGGTTGATTAGAGAAAATGTCAATAAAAGTAAGCAAAAGCAGCTTATTCCTCCAGTAGCATTAAAGTTTCTTTGGTATTTTAGCATCACAGCCCTCCTTTTAGGTTTGATAACCTCAGCGGCCGCCCATGCCCTAAAAACAAAAACGACACCGCAGGGGTGTTCAATCCTGTCAACGCGTCAACTTTGAACCTTTCGGACCATCGTGTGCATTGCTGCGGTGCCGTTTCCGACACGCGATAATCGCAAAAGGTGAAAATGACAACGTCACTAAAAATAGTTGACATATGTTAACAAGATTGAACACTTTTATTATAGCATAGAAAGTTTGGCTTGTGCGGAAAATTACGTTTCTTTTTGCCGTCTTAGTAATGCATTTGTCTATGTTTTCGGGCAAGAAAATTGGGCGGCCGTTATGGGGCCGCCCTGGTCTTGAGCGCGGGTGCGCTCGGGTTGATAGGAACTGGCGCTGATTGCGCCTTAAAATGGTGCTGGCGTTTTACGCCTCGTAGTTGGCGCAGGGTGTGCCTGGTGTGCTAGCACAGAGGTTGCGCTTCGGTTTCGCGCGGACTTTGCGCGAAGAGCCTTTGCCGCGAGGAGCGGCTGACTTGGCTAGCCTTCCCGGTCAGCCTCTTGTCGCGACTAGCGCTTCGACTGCGCTAAGGCGCGGGTCTTGGTGGCGACGGATGTTGTCACCATGCCTGACCGTGGGCGCGCTTCCACTGGAACTCGCGCATGGCATACTCCGACGTGAAGGGCCTGCCAGTCTCGGGGTCGGTGTAGCTGCCCGGAGATCTGCTGGCACCAGACAGGAAGGCGTCGAGGGATGTGCCTGTAACCTGGCGACCGAGATAGTCGGTGTGCTGGGTGCCGGCCGGCTTCAGGCTACTGTTCTCCTGAGTAAAAAATCCCATTCATGTTCACCTCTTTTCTATGATGGGATCGGTTTTGTGCGAAGCGAACCGTTTGGGAGTTTCGAGCGATGCCTCTTCGGACGCAAAGTGCGTCTCGCTTTAAACATTTTAGACATGCCGAAACTAACCAATTCGGTTGGCTTACATCTATTGTAGCACAGATAGTTCAAAAAGTCAATAGCCTCTAGCAGAGGCTATTGCCACCTGCGTCGCTCAAGAGAGAAAAGTTAACCTTTCTCTCTGCTCGCTATCCTCGTCAATTCAAGTGTTTCTGCTAGGAGGCTGGTTGCTCGCCGGAAATGAGCAATTCAACGAAGGCGCGGATATCTTTCATGGTGTTGTCTTTGTCGGCTGGGAGGAAGAGGTCGGGGTTCTTAACGAAATCGAGGGATTTGACCTGAGTGTAGACGGCTTTGATGAGGGATTTCAGTTCGGCCTCGTCGGCGTCGTTATACTCGTAGACCTTGTCGTGGACTTTTTCG
>CAOQNC010000087.1 GCA_948511255.1 uncultured Candidatus Saccharibacteria bacterium
TTTTAGGACTTTTTGGCGACATTCGGCGGTCGTGAGGCCTTGATAATTCGGGCCAGCGGCGGCGGTCATGCGGCCGTCTTCGCCTATAACTTGGATGCGCTCGAGATTATGACGCTCACCAACTTCGAAGTCGTCGAAATCGTGGGCGGGGGTGATTTTCACGGCGCCGGTGCCGTAAGATGGGTCGGCGTGCTCGTCGGCAACGATCGGGATGATGCGGCCAGTCAAGGGGAGATGGACGAAGCCGCCGATGAGATCTTGGTAGCGCTCGTCGTCGGGATTGACGGCGATAGCGGTGTCGCCGAAGATGGTCTCGGGGCGGGTAGTGCTGACGATGATTTCGGTGTGCTCGATATTGGGATTATAATCCGTGCCGCGGTCAGGGGCGGTGCTGAGTTGATAGGCGATTTCCCAGAGGTGGCCGTCTTCGTCTTCGTGCTCAACTTCGATATCAGCGAAGGCGGTTTGGTGCTTCGGGCAGAAGTTGACGAGTTTTTCGCCGCGGTAGATCATGCCGTCGTTCCACATTTTCTCGAAGGTTTTGTAGACGCGGGAGATAACGTTTTCATCGAGAGTAAAAGTCAAGTCGGGCCAGGCGCAGGAGGCACCGAGGGCGCGAACTTGGAGTTCCATGTTGCCGCGTTGTTGTTCGACAAAGTTCCAGACGCGGGAGTAGAGTTCATTGCGATCAAATTCGAAGCGGGTGTGGCCTTCTTTTTCGAGGGCGCGTTCGTAGACGACCCAAGTCTCGAAGCCGGCGTGGTCGGCGCCAGGGATATACCAGGTTGACTTGCCGCGAAGACGATAATACCGAGTCAAGGAATCTTCGAGGGCGATGGTGAGGCCGTGACCGATATGGAGGTTGCCGTTCGCGTTCGGCGGGGGCATGACGATAGAATAGCAGTTGTCGGTGTCGCTTTCGGTGCTGTCGATGACAGGGGCTTTAGGCTGGAAAGCGCCGGTTCGCTCCCATTCGGCATAAATGCGCGGTTCAAAATCTCCCGGAATATAACTCTTTGTGAAACTCATGATATTATTATAGCACACCAGAGGTGGTTATAATTAAGATATGATGCAGCTCACGTCACCAAAAATGCGAGCACTTTTGTATAGACGTTTCGCGCATAACATGCTTCTGTTATGATACAGATAGGGGTGAAGAGAGGGAGAAGGTTGGTGGAGATTTCGTTGGGATAGGCGGAAACGTTATGCGAGTAAGCGGGAGCGGTTTGAGAATTAGCGGGAGTGGTTTGGAGCTTGTTAGGTTTTGTAAATGGCTGTGCTTGTAAGTTTTGAGAGATTTGTGATATAATGCCGGATTTTTGAGATTTTTGGGTGGTCTGCGAAAAATGTGTTTTTTGATCGTGGCTGTGCTTGTTATTTTGGAAAGATTTGCTATATAATGCGGGGCACGGGCGGAAAGTCCCCAGACTAATTAACATTTGCCGGTGTGGAGTGGGAAGGAGAACGGCTATGCTGAGACTTTGTCTTTGGTTTGTTTGCCTCATTGAGCGCATCCGAATCAAGTTTGCCCCAATCCGTAAGGACTAGGGCAACTACAAAAACCTATAATCCTATTCTAGCAAGTTTTTAGTAAAATGTCTATACTTTTCGCCCAAGATGCGTTGAACTTGTTCTTGTGGAACAAGTTGTGTGGCGATATAATAGAGTAAAACTTAAGAGAGTAACTGGTAAAGGAAGAGAATGAACGATCAAATAGCGATTTATGAGACTGGCGGAAAGAGCGTGCGGTTTAATTTTGATGCAGGAGAGGAAACGATTTGGGCAACACAGGCGCAGATGGCGGCACTTTTTGAGATTGGAACTCAGGCGATTAGCAAGCATCTGAAAAATATTTTTACCGACGGAGAGTTAGACGAACGTCGAACTTGTTCCATTTTGGAACAAGTTGAGATTGAAGGTGGGCGCGAGGTGACGCGGAAGGTGAAAGTTTATAATTTGGATGCGATTATATCGGTCGGGTATCGGGTGAATTCGCGGAAGGCGACGGATTTTCGGATTTGGGCGACGAAGGTTTTGAAGGGATATATTGTGGACGGGGCGGCGGTGAATGAGCGGAGGCTCTCGGAGCTCACGACGCAGAAGTTGGCGGAAGTGAACGGGACGCTAGACGTGGTGCGGAGGCTGATGGCGCAGCGCGAGCTGACAGGAGAAGAAGCGAACGGGGTGCTTGCGGTGATTGCGCAATATGCGGAGACGTTCCGGACTTTACGGGAGTATGACGATGGGTTCGTGCGTCTCAGCGAGGGAACGAAAGCGCGGAAAATGCTGGAGGCGGGGGAGTGCGTCGCGATGATTGATGAGCTCCGGAAGGCGCTAGGGGCGGGGGAGATGTTTGGAAAACTCAGGGGTGATGAGTTTGAAGGGATTCTCCGGACGATTTATCAGAGTTTTGCGGGGGAGGAGATGTATCCGACGGTCGAGGAGAAGGCGGCGAATTTGCTGTATTTTATTATTAAGGACCATCCGTTTTTCGACGGGAATAAGCGGATTGGGGCGTTGATGTTTGTGATGTTTTTGGCGATGAACGAGCAGGGGTTGTTGAAAAACGGGGAGCCGAAGATTTCGGATCGGGCGCTGAC
>CAOQNC010000088.1 GCA_948511255.1 uncultured Candidatus Saccharibacteria bacterium
GCCAGCATGAGCGCAGCCGTCGCCGAGCCGACCCCAGAGCTCTCCGTCGATACTTACGTCGGCCTCGACGCCACGTCTACCGATTCTATCGACGCCATCGCTCGCGCCGCTTCCGATGCCATTGCTTCCATCCGCACCGCTACCGAGCCAGAAGAAATTTCCGAGCAAATCGCTTCGCTCCAAGCCTTCGCCGAGAACATCCGCGCTAACTCCTCTATGCCAGAAATGGCCGAGCTCAGCAATACTATCGACAAGTTCATTAGCGTCGCCATGAAATCGACCAAGGTCAAAGAAACCGCCAGCAAAAAAGTCTCCCTCAGCTCAAAAGCCAATCGTGCCGCCGACAAAGTTGCTAAAAGTTCTGCAAAAGTCATTAACCGCACAAAACCGACTACAACCGCCAAACCAGCCACAAAACTCGTAAAAAGCACCGCGAAAAAACCTGTCGCCGCTCGCTCCGCTGCCTCGCGTCCAATCGTCAAAAAATCCGCCGCTCGCCCGGCTGCTCGTCCGACTTCGCGCACCGCTACCCGCCCCGCCGCGACCTCTCTCGACCAAGACCAAGCCCTTCGTCGCGCCCTTCGTTCCGTCGCCGCCATGGACGACGAACCAGACGCCCGCCCAGTCAAATCTCCAATTCGCCGCAAAGGGAACGTCAAACGCTTCGCGCTCGCTTTCGTTTGCGCCGTGCTATGCGTCGGCGCCGTCACTTATTTCGTTGGCACGAACATTCCCGACATCTCCGTCCGCGTCGCCGCCATGCAAACCGGTGTCGAGGCCTCTTACCCCTCCTATATCCCGCGCGATTACTCCTTGAAAGACATCAGCTCCGAAAGCGGCAAAATCACTATCACTTTTGAAGGCCCCGACAACGCTTCCTTCACCTTAACCGAAGAAAAGTCCTCCTGGGATAGCACCACCCTCCTCCGTAACTACGTCGAACCAACTTGGAAAGATAATTACACCAGCACCCACGAGCAGGGGATCACAATTTACGTCTCCGGCTCCAATGCGGCTTGGGTGAATGGCGGAGTCCTCTACAAAATCAACTCCGTGAGCGCCAGCCTCACCAACAAACAGCTCCGCAACATCGTTACCTCCATGTGATCCGCAATCTGTGATATAATATATATCATGAAAACACGATTTGCTCCCAGCCCGACTGGCTATATTCATATTGGAAACGTCCGTAGTGCGATTTACCCTTATCTTTTGGCGCGCCAGCAAGACGGCACTTTTATCCTCCGCATCGAGGATACTGACCAGGCTCGTTTCGTCGAAGGAGCAACTGAACTTATCGAAGATACTTTGAAATGGCTCGGTCTCGAATGGAATGAAGGCCCCGTTGTTGGCGGTCCTGCCGAACCGTACTTCCAATCCCAACGCGCCGACATCTATCGCACTTGGGGCGAAAAGCTCATCGCAAAAGGCCGCGCCTATGCCGACCCGACCGACTCCGAAACCATCCAAAAATATCGCGACGAATGTAACGCAAAGAAAGTCCCATATCTCTACCGTAATTTCCGCCCCGAAAATCCGCCCGAATGGAAGCCAGGCATCCCGCTCCGTTTCAAAGCTGACCCGAAGCCTCGCAAGTGGCACGACGAAGTCATGGGCGACCTCGAAGCTGGCCCCGAAGTCCAAGACGACATCATCCTCATCAAAGCCGACGGTATGCCGACCTACAACTTCGCGCACATCGTTGATGATGCCGAAATGGGCGCCACCCACGTCATGCGCGGCGTCGAGTATCTTTCTAGCACCCCAAACTATCTCGCCCTCTACGAAGCGCTCGACCTTGAAGTCCCGAAGCTCGTTTCTCTTCCGCACATCCTCGCCCCGACCGGCAACAAGAAACTCGGCAAGCGCGACGGCGCTAAATCAGCCACCGAATATCGTGCCGACGGCGTCCTCCCTGAAGCCATGCTAAACTATCTCGCCTGCCTCGGCTGGAACGACGGCACCGAACAAGAAATCTACACGAAGGACGAACTTATCAAAAACTTCTCCCTCGACAAGATTCAAAACTCCGGCGCCCGCTACGACGAGACCAAGCTCCTCTGGATGAACGGCCAATGGATTCGTCGTATTGCCGATGAACAGGGGATTGACGCCCTCTACGCGCGTACGATTGCTAGCGATGGTTTCTGGCCTGAATCCGCCGCGCCTTACGATGATGAATATAAGAAAAAAGTCCTCGCTATTATTTACGACCGCCTCAAAACTCTCGCCGACCTCCGCGATATGACGACTTATTTCTTCGAAAATCCGCCCGTCGACCTCGAAATGATCACTGGCAACAAGTTCCTCAAAAAGTTCTCCGAAGATGAACTTTCCGATATGCTCATGCTGACCTCTCGCAAACTCGAGGCTATCCAGGATTGGAATGCCGATAATCTCCAAGCCACCCTGAACGAATTGCTTGAAGAAACCGGCAAAAAGCCCGCCGAACTTTTCTCCGTCATCCGTATCGCGC
>CAOQNC010000089.1 GCA_948511255.1 uncultured Candidatus Saccharibacteria bacterium
GGTGATGATACGGCGAGGAGCGTCGTCGTCGGAGGAGGGGGCGGCGGCGCGGGGGGCACCGCTAAAGCTGGTGCCGCCACGGCTGTAATTACTTCCGCCGCCGACCCCGCTAGCACGCGACGCTCCTCGCCGCCCACGGGCTGGAGCCGGGGCAGCCTTCGGAAGCGGGAGTTTTTGGCCGGTGGCTTGATAATTATCAAGTTCGGCATCAGGAATAATTTCGACGGTATCGGCAATAACTTTGACCTCAGAGGAGATATTGCCTTCTTTATCCTTAGCGTTGACGCGGCCGGTGACTTTGATAACGTTGTCCTGTTCGAGCTTCGCACCGACGGTTTCGTAGAGGCTGGGGAAAATGATGACTTCTTGTTCGGAGGTTTTATTCTCGAGCTTGACGAAGGCCATACGAGTATTGCTCTTGGTCATGATAGTGCGGACGGCGCTGATAATTCCGCCGAGAGTGACGAGACGACCATCGTTCTCGGCAGTGACGAGGTCGTAAGGATGGGTCTGCTCCTCGAAATAGACATCGTAGCGGTCGAGCGGGTGCGAGGAAATATAGAGACCCATGAGGTCACGCTCCCAGAGGAGTTGCTCTTTCTCGGAATATTTGGTCGGAGCAGTTTTAATCTCTGGCTCTGGAATTGCTCCGGCGTCGCCCATGGCGCCGAAAAGATCGGTCTGACCAGAGGCGGCGTCTTTCTGACGCTTGGCACCGTAAGCCTGGATATTTTCTAGATTGAAGAGAAGATCGCTGCGGTCGCCGAAGCGGTCGAAAGCGCCAGTCTTGATGGCGGCTTCCCAGGACTTTTTATTGAACTTGCTGGAATTGACGCGCGAGGCAAAATCGCAGACAGAAGTGAAGGGACCGTTCTTGTCGCGTTCGGGGATGACAAACTCTTCGACCAGAGCCTTGCCCATGGATTTAATGCCGGACAAGCCGAAGCGAATCTTCCCTTCCGTGCCAACGATACCGAAGTCGCCGTAAGATTCGTTGATGTCGGGGCCGAGGACCGGGATGCCCATGCGCTTACATTCGGTGATTTCGATGGCGAGGCGATCGGTCGAGCGCATATCAGCGGTCATGAGAGCGGCCATGAAGGCGTCGGGGTAATGGGCTTTCAGGTAGGCTGTCCAGTAGGCGACGAGGCCATAACACGCGGCGTGGGATTTGTTGAAACAGTAGTTCGCGAAGTCGAGCAGTTCGCGCCAAAACTCTTCGGCAATTTCTTCGGTCGCGCCACCGATTTTAATCGCGCCTTCAATAAACTGCGGTTTCACCTTGTTCATGAGGTCGACTTTTTTCTTACCGACAGCCTTGCGGAGCGTATCGGCCTGGCCACCGGTAAACCCACACCATTCACGCGAAATCTGCATGAACTGCTCCTGATAAATCATAATACCGTAAGTATCTTTGAGGGAGTTTTCGAGGCCGGGATGGAGGTAAGTGATCGGCTCCTTGCCGTGTTTGCGGCGAATGAAGCTGTCGATGAACTGCATTGGGCCCGGGCGGTAGAGGGCCACCATAGCGATAATGTCCTCGAAGCGGTTCGCCTGGAGGTCCTTCAGATAGCGTTTCATGCCGGCAGATTCCAGCTGGAAGACGCCAGTCGTCTCGGCACGCTGGAGAAGCTCATAAGTCTTCTGATCGTCGAGCGGCAGGGCATACATGTCGACATCTTCGTGATAGACTTTGCGAATCATACGAAGAGCGTTGTTAATCACGGAAAGGTTCGAGAGGCCGAGAAAGTCCATCTTGAGAAGGCCGAGTTCCTCAATCTGTGGGCCAGGATATTGCGTCGTGAGCGGACCTTTTGCACTAACTTCCATCGGGAGGAACTTCACTAAATCGTCCGGCGCAATCACCACGCCGCAAGCGTGGACGCCGTGGCTACGAATCGTGCCTTCGAGGCGCTCGGCAAAATCAAGAACTTCGTGCGACGTCGGATTGCTTTCATATTCCTGTTTCAGCTCTGGAACTTCTTTGATCGCGCGGCCAATCGGAACGTGATGACCCTGCTCAGGATCGGGGACGAGCTTCGCGAGATGATCGGCCTCGGCGTACGGGACCTCCATGACGCGGGCGACGTCGCGAACGGCCATCTTCCCCATCATTTTACCGAAAGTGACGATGTTGCCGACGCGACCCTTGCCATATTTGTCGGTACAATATTCAATAACTTCGTCGCGACGAGTATCCTGGATATCGGTATCAATATCCGGCATCGAGATACGGGCGGGGTTCAGGAAGCGCTCAAAAAGCAAATCATACTTTATTGGGTCAATCTGGGTTATTCCAAGACAATAGGCCACAGCAGAACCGGCAGCAGAACCACGCCCCGGGCC
>CAOQNC010000090.1 GCA_948511255.1 uncultured Candidatus Saccharibacteria bacterium
TCGAGGCCGATGCTACCGCAAAATATAGTTTTCTCCAAAAGGCTAAGAAGCCTACCGATAATAACCGCTATGCTTTAGGCGGTCAATCTCCTTTCTTAAAATCCGTCAGCGTCGAAAAGCGTCCCCTTTCTGACGCTCCGACCCGCCGCGCCGACACTATCTCCCCGATTTATACCGACCCCGGCGACGAAGTCCCCCGCAAAAACGTCTACGACGGTAAATCTGGCTCAAAATCCGCTAAATCTCAATCCGCCAAAGCTAAAAAGTCCAACCCTCGCGACCTTCCTCAACGCCCAACCGTCATCATCCCCTCCAGCCGCCGCTCTCACACCCCGCTTTTCCTCCTCCTTATCCTGACCGTCATCCTCGGCGCCGCCGTTGGCGCTGCCGTCTACTTCTTCTTTTTCCAGTAGCCTCGACCCGCAACAGCAACAGGGAGCAAACCAACCATAGAACGGTCAATCACCACCTTTTCGAGCCTCCTCTCTTGACAAAATCCGCAACCCGTGCTACAATAAAACCATAAGCTGGATACTCCGGCGAGTTTCGGATGTCAAAATCAGAAACCCAAATGCCAAAACGATACAACTAATCCCCAACAACCCTCGATTTCTGTTAGCCGACCATCTAAATCATCTCAAAACAAAAATCCCCAGACAAAGCCCAGGAATCCTCTGGTGCGAGTAGAGAGAATCGAACTCTCATCTCAAGTTTGGAAAACTTGCATACTAACCGCTGTACTATACTCGCAAATATTTCACAACCAAACAGCCCGACAGCCGAACTGTAAAGCCGAGAATACTTACATTATATCACAGAAAAGCGACAGGGGGTAGGGGCGAGATGCGGATTTTTGAGAGGATCCGGACTTGCTAGGAGGAAGAGTGCCAGACACCCGTGAAGACGGGCTGGCTGGACACGCCTCGAAAAAGCTCGCATCTCGCCCCTATTCGCATGTTCCGCCTTTCAAATCCTTCACCCTCCCCGTCGCCCTCAGATAATGCTCCAGCGAATCATACTCCCCGCCGTTATATTTCCCGGTCGCAATCTCCGTCGCCGCCGTCACCCCGACATACCGATAATGCCACGTCTCGAACAGTCCCGTCGACCCCTCCGCGTCCACGTTCGCCGGCTCCGTCATCGGACCGCCCGCCCACGCCTCCGGGAACCGGTCAATAAACCCGAAACGGTAGGAGTTTTCCCGCAACCATTGCCACTCGAGATGGTTCAAATAACCATCTGTATTCAGGACACTCCCGTATGCGAGGTCGATCAAATCACAAGTCAGCCCCGTATGGTGATCCGACGTCCCGGTCGCCGCGCACAGCCTCCCGCACGTCGTCCCTCGCGCCCGAAAACACGAATACGTCCCCATCTCATGTCCCGGATTCTCCGCCCGATACGCCGTAACCATCTCGTTCAGATGCTCCGCTGCTTCCGGCATCATCAGATTATCGCCGTTGCCTGCCTCATGATATTCCGGAATCCCATAAGTCTGCGACACCGAAATCAGCTGCGTCCGTCGCCCCGTGATGAACTCCGTTCCTACCGTAAAATTCGGATTCACCAACATCAAACTCCCTAGCCCCGTCGTACAGTTTCCGCCCGCTAGCGCCCCGCCTCCGTCGTCAACCGCCGGAACTTCCTCCGACTTCTCTTCCGGCGCCTCCTCTGGCTCCTCTGTCAAACTTATCTCCGGTTGAAACATCTCAACCTCGTCCGTCACCCTATACCATACCTCAAAAATCATCCAAATCAACACAATGTTCAGAATCGTCATCAATACCCCGACCCACGGCAAAATTCGCCACACTTTCCGGCCACTCCGCCTCTTCCGAATGAACGCCCACACCGTTCCCGCCGCGAGCACCGCCGTAATCAGTAGCCCAAGACCCAGCCAGCCGTAATAGTTATAAAACTTCGGCATCTCGACGCAATTCGCCGCCCCCTTACAACTCTCATATACGACCAGCCCATGACTATATAGCGCTTCGCCGTTATACGAAACCGTCACCTTTCCGAACGGCTCCCCGACCACCGTATCGCGCCGCACCACCGTCCGCTCCGCAAAACCCTCAAAACTATAGACCAAATCCTCCTCTCGCACGTCCTTCGGCAGTGCCACCGTATAGTCAACCCCCGCCCGGAACTCCAGAGCTTTCACCGGGCTGCCCTCGACCGGCACCCTTGCGAGCAAATCCCCCTTCTTGACCAACCGCACCGGCTCGTATTCCGCCTCCACCGCCTGATAAACC
>CAOQNC010000091.1 GCA_948511255.1 uncultured Candidatus Saccharibacteria bacterium
GCCAGGTGGTGGAGTTATAGGTGATTTGCCAGCTTTGGGCGGGAGTATTATTGCTGAACCAGAGTTGGACATTGGCGCCATCCTGATCTTTTGCACCCGAGACATCGAGAGCTTTGCCGGAGTTGGCGGCAGAGTGGATGGTGTAAATGCCATCGGGGAGGGGTTGGGACGGGGTGGTCTGGTCAGGTTTTTGACTATTGTCGGGCTTTTGGCTAGGATCGTCTTCGGAGGGGTCTTTTTCATCAGGGGTTTCGGTCGGCTTATCGTTGGCGTCCGGAGCGGAAGGACTAACTGTTTGCGTGCTGCCGAACCAATTCGTGAAATAGAGATAGAAGTTGCGATTACCGTAAGCGGAACAGGCATCGCCTTGGCCGTAACCGGCGGCAAGAGCGGCGGCGTTGGGCTGGTAAGGGGTGTAGCGATAGAGGGCGGCCGTAGCACGGTTCTCGATTAGAACGTTGGTGCCGCCACAAGAAGAGGATGGGTTATAAGCGACATAGACGCCCGGTTTGTTCTCCGGATAGAGGTAGTAGCCGTTGTCGAGAGTATAACGGAAGAGCTCGGCGGCGCGGAGGACTTGGTTCTTAAAGCCATAATACTTCGAGTCGCAGGCGGCGGTGTCTGGGCAGCCATAACCCATGGCCGCACGGTATTGACCGCTGTGCGGGAAAGTGTCGCTAATGAGGCCTTGCTCTTTTTCGAGAAGGACGAGAAGAACCTTCGGGTTAATGCGACTAGCCTGGGCGGCTTCGTAGATAATTTCGGCGGCAGTTTGTCCGGAGCCGATGGTCGTTCCCTCACCAAAGAGTTCTTCGGAAAGGCAGACGAAGTGACCGTTGTCGGCTGTGCCAGACCAATGCCAACTAACGGTTTTATAGGTGTTAGTTTGGTACTCGTAGAGCTCGCGGTCGGTGTTTTTACAAGAGTTTTTCGAGGTAAGGAACGCCTGGATGTCCGCGACGGTCATGCTAGTATAGTCAGCCATGACAGCGTCGCTGATAATGTTGCCAGGGTTAAAGCCTTGTACTGGGGCGGCAGAGGTGTTTATCGGGTGGCTGGCAGCGAGAAAGGAAAAAGTAGCAGCCATGAAAAAACTAAAAGTGACAAAAACTAGAATACGAGACTTATGAAACTCATTTTTGAGATTTTTTAGGATGTGGTGGTTCATTTTGGTTTTCCTTGATTAGTTTTTGTGTTAGAAGGGTTATAATTGCACGGTGTCGGTGATGAGGCCGGTCTTGCCGTCGCCGGTGACCGTGATTTCGATTGGATAGGCGCCGGGGCTGAAATCGGAAATCGGAATTTCGAAGGGGCCACAGGCGGAAGTTGTGACGTCTGGCTGAGCAGGCAAAGAGGCAGTATAGACTTCCGTGCCGGCGGGGTTTTTGAGACTTAAAGTGCAGGTGCCGGACTCGAGCAGATACTGGTCGATGCTGACAGAGACCGTGAGTGATTCAAAGTTTTGGTCACGGTTGACGCCTTTATAGGCGACGCGACCGGTGAGCTCGGGGAGCTCATTGGGGTCTTCACCTTCGTACTGGTTGACTTTATCTTCCGGCTCAGGGTCTTTATCTTCATCATCGTCGGGTTGAGTCGGGACGATTGGGCTCGGGGTGTTTTGCGGGGGTTCGGGAAGAGTTTCCTGAGTATGATTAATGCTCATGAAAATAATAATCGTGACGGCAACGGCGACAACTAGAATTATTAAAAAACTAACGACAATAATCGGTCGTCGGTAAGGCGGAACGCGATGCGCAGGATTAGATTGCTTTGAATTTGACATGACTTACCTTATACGTCTATTTTAAGCGGTTTCGGCAAGGTCGTCAAGGTCGATTCCGAGGAGATCAGCAGCTTGACGGAGGATTTCAGTTTCGTTGATGGTGGCCGTGGCGAGACGTTGGCGAAAGAGGGCGGTTGTTTCAGGAAAAGAAAGATCGACGACCTCGAGAGAGCGGGCGGCGCCGGGGATTTTTTTCAGGGCGCCTTTTTTGACGAGATTGTCGATATGCTCAGCGACGGCGGAGACGGAGGAGAGGCCCAACGCAGACATGATTTCGCGATACGACGGAGATTCACCCTGTCGAGCCGTAAAATCATTAATAAAGTCAATAATAAGCGCTTGTTTTTTCGTCAATTTAGTTTTCATGTGTTATAATATAGTTATAATTGTTTTAATTGGGCCATCTTCACGAAAACTCCGGGTTTTCGTTTGGGTGTTAAGATTATTATAAGATATAGGATTT
>CAOQNC010000092.1:0-1775 GCA_948511255.1 uncultured Candidatus Saccharibacteria bacterium
AGATTGTAGTGACCTGAATCTTTTTGTTGGGCAAAATGACGTTGGGAAGTCGAATGTCTTGAAAGCGCTAGATTTTTTCTTCAACTCGGGCAGTAATTATGATTTTGAGGCTAATTTTTGTTTGAGTCATAGAACGCCAGAGAAGAAGGCAAAGGAAATCGTTATCAAATTAACAGTTGATATTCCGGATGGATTTAGTGAACAAGGGGAATTAGTGTGGACGCGTACTTGGCGGAGCAGCGGTCGACTTGATGATAAGCGTAGCAAGATATTAAAAAATACGTCAAAGGTTCCAACTTTCTTGTCGAATATTATTTTTGAGTATATTCCGGCTGTGAAGAGTGACCAATATTTTCGGGCTTTATTACAAAAGTTGTATAAGTCGCTATTTGAATCTGTAGATGGCGAGGTGAAGAGTGCTAATGAGCAGTATTCAGAGACTTTGAAAAATATTACGCAAAATTTGTCAGATAATATCAAGGATAGTCTGGGTATGGAGTCGTATTTACAGATGCCTAGGGATATGAGCGAGCTATTTCGAGATCTTTTGTTCCAGACTAAGGGAGCTGGCGGCGAGGTGCCGTTGCAGTTTCGCGGTGACGGTATTCAGGCGCGACATATTCCAGTTATCTTACGGTTTATTGCTGACAAGGAGATGACAAAATCGCGGCGAGCCGTACGACAGACGGTGATTTGGGGGTTTGAGGAGCCGGAAAACGGCGTGGAGTTGAGCGCGTGTTATGATTTTGCAATGCAACTTTATGAGTATTCACATAATGTGCAGATGTTCGTAACGACGCATTCGCCAGCTTTTTATAATTTAGGCAGAACTTGCGAAAATGCTGTATTATATCATACGAAGATGACGGATGCGGTGTCGATGTATCATGGAACCATAAATATAGAAGAGCTTGATGCGGAAATGGGTTTAATGCCAATTGTTTCGGAATATTTGGCAGAGCAGCAGGCTAAGTATAAGCAAATTTCGGAGCAAAATAAATCTTTGGCTAAAGAAGTGGAACAATTGCGGCAAGAAACAAATAAGATTCTGATTTTTGCGGAGGGGAAAACAGATATTGAATACTTAAAGTTAGCCTTCGAACGGGTTTCGGGGTATGAAGATTTAGCGGGGCGGGTACGGTATTGTGGTTGCCAGGATGAACATGATATGGGGGATGCACGGCTTAAACAGACATTTGATGAAATTCAACGGGGTGAAGATTCTAACGTGAAGGTTTTCATGTTCGATCGAGACAAAAGAAAATTTATTATTGATCAGCAGTTTGAACGAATGCCTAATAAGACGTATCGTTTTAATATTCCTGTGCCGGCGCATCGTACAATCGACGATTTATTGTGCATCGAACATTATCTGACGGATGAGCAACTAGCTACTGTTGATGCGGAAGGGCGGCGTGTGTTTTTGGCTCATGACTTTTTGGGCAATGGGAAGAGCAAAGACGGTCAGTTTTTATGGAAGCAATCAAAGGCTCCAGGAGAGAAGGGGTATAATCCGATAGAGATTTTAGACGGCGGTAATGATAAAAAGATTGTTAATCGTATTGATGATGAGGATGATTGCCCGGAGAATTGTGCTCTTAGTAAGGCGAAGCTGGTTGAGCATATTAAAAATCGGGATGAGGGGTTTGATTTTGATTTAAGCGCATTTGAACCACTTTTAGAAGTGATACGGAAAATTGTTGAGGATGCGGAAAATGCTGCCTAGCGTTTTTTATTATTTTTGCCGCCGTAGCCGTTCATGAAAGAGGTGGCGT
>CAOQNC010000092.1:1785-2076 GCA_948511255.1 uncultured Candidatus Saccharibacteria bacterium
CCATGGGTTTTTTGCCTTCGGGCTGGAGCTGTTCGACGACGATGAAGTTGCGGTCGGCGCATTTGATCATGAGTGGGGAAGAGGCTTTGCCGTCGAGGCCGGCAGCTTCGCATAGGATGTCGGTGACGCGGAGGACGCGAGCTTTCAGGATGATGCAGGTTTTGCCGAAGAATTCGTATTTTGGTTTCGGGAAACCTTGATAGGCGACGATTTGGCGGAGGAGTTCGGGGGCGGTGTATTTGTCGGGCTGGAGGAAGGACATAGATTTGTCGAGTTTGCCGCAGAAAGTGG
>CAOQNC010000093.1 GCA_948511255.1 uncultured Candidatus Saccharibacteria bacterium
CGCCGGAGATGACCGTCGCGGAGGCGAACGAAGTGATTGGTTTCGAGGGTGAGAAGGACGAGACGGAGGAGAAATACACCTGGCAGCTGACGTCGAAATCGAAAATCGCGATCGAATATAAGGAGAAGCTCGGGACAATTACGGCGAGCTACAATAAAGATGAGATTAAGGATATTGCGGTGAAGATGTCGGTCGGGTATGAGTTGCAGAATTTGCTGCGGGACGGGACGTCTTATACCTATAAGGAGACGGTCGAGAAATTTGGCGGGGTCGAGGGCCATCTCGCGACGAAGGCACCGACGTTCGAGCGGTATATTTGGGTGAATAACGACGGGATTACTTTTGGTGCGACGTTCTCAGATAGCATCGATGGGAAGACTTCGATTATCTCGATTCGATAAGGCAGATACGAAAAAGCCGCCTCTTTTCTGAGGTGGCTTTTTGATGGGTTGTTATTGGAGCTTTTTGACCTGGAGCGCGTCAAGCTCGACGGGAGTTTCGCGGCCGAACATGGAAACCATGACTTTGATCTTCCCTTTTTGGGAGTCGATTTCGGCGACGGCGCCTTCGAAGCCCTTGAACGGACCGTCGATGATGGAGATGACCTCGCCCATTTCGTAGTTGATGTTGTATTTTGGATCTTCAACGCCCATGCGTTTCTTGATTTTTTGGATTTCTTTTTCGGAAACTGGGGTTGGTTGGGTGCCGTTGCCGATGAAGCCGGTCACACCAGGGGTGTTGCGGACGATGTACCAGGTTTCGTCAGAGAGGCACATCTCGATCAGGACGTAGCCCTGGAAGATTTTGCGGTCGACGACTTTGCGCTTGCCGTTTTTGATTTCGATGCTTTTTTCTTTCGGGACGATGGCGTCGAAGATTTTGCCGTCGAGCTCGTGGGCGTCAATGCGCTCCTTGAGGCCGCTGGCGACTTTGTCTTCATAGCCGCTGTAGGTGCTGATTGCGTACCACGCGCGGGTGTCATCATAACGGTTTACTGCCATAATTTTTCTCCTTTTTGATTATTTAAGTGTGATTTTGCGCTAGATTAGACGCTCGGTTCGGGCGTCGGGCGCGTGGTTATTTGATAATAAGGCCGAAAAGCCAAGTGAAGAAGCTGTCCAAGAGGACGATGAAGACCATGAAAGCGATACAGTAGGCGAGGACGGCGCCGGTCATTTTCCAGGTGGCCTTGCGGTTTGGCCAGCGGACGCGGCGGATTTCGCGCCAAGAGTCGCGGATGTAGCGGCCGAGGGCGACGAAGGGGCGCGCGAGAATAAAGACTTCTTTCAGGGGTTTTTCATCGTTGGACTTTTTAGCCTTTTTCGCATTTTTGGCGGCGGATTTCGCAGCTTTCTGGTCGGGCTTGGCTGGTTTTTGGCTGTTTTTTGTCAGTTTTTGATCGGATTTTGCGGTTTCGACAGGGGCTTTGACTTCTGCGGAAGGTTTGGCGGTGATTTTGGTGATGTGTTTGTTCTTTTCCTTGTTTTCCGAGCCGGCGGTGCGCCCGAGGGCGGCTTTGGCGGCGGATTTGTTGGACTTGTGCGACATGGTTTCCTTTCTCTATCGTCTGGCGGGGCTTCCTAAGTAGTGCGGCGCGGGTTGTTGCGACTAATGGCTTTGCGTCGGCTCTAACAAAAAAAGTCTGATACCAGACTTGTCAATAGCATTGTAGCATAGATTGTCAACATTAGCAATAGCTAATGTTGCTGGTAGGTGTCGTCTCGGGAGAAAAACCGCCGCTTCTCCGGGAAGCGACGGTTTCGCATTGCTTTAGGGGGGGGTGGCTCGTCGGTGGAGTGCCCGCTTGATTAGGGGCGGTATTGCTCGCGGTAGGCGCGGAAATTGGTCAGGATGTAGGCCAGGAAGAGGATGGCGAAAAGCCCTTCAATCTTCCAAAAGACGGCTTTGATGATTCCGGCCGCCGGGACGCAGAAGAAGCAGGTGAGATAGGTTGCCATATAGAAGAGGGAGCGGGCGGTGGAATTG
>CAOQNC010000094.1 GCA_948511255.1 uncultured Candidatus Saccharibacteria bacterium
TTGTGGTATTTTTTGAGGTTTTCGTCGAGCGCGAAAAACATGCCGATTTGAAATTCGGTGAGCGGACGCAGAAGGCTGAAGTAATGGATTTCGGGGCTTAAATACTTGCTAACGTAGTTATTGAAATCGTTTTCGAACTCGTAAGTTTTGGAATATTGGTGATTGATTTTGGTCCCATGGACGGTGGCTTCGTTGGCGCTGCCTTCGTTCGACATGACGATATACTTTTTGTTGGCAAGATAGGCGACGAGGTAGGTCGTGAAGGCGAGCATGGCGCTGAAAGGGGTATGGCCGTTCAAGAAACCTTCACGATTTAGACGGAGAAGTTCAGGGTCGATAGTGCGTTTTGCGTAAATCGCGGGGTAGCCGCTAGCTTCGATGCAGGCGCGATTGGCTTGTTTGGGGTTGAGCGCGAAGCAAGTGTTTGCGGGGGTTTCGGTCGGCTGAGCGCTGGATGCGACTTTGGGGTTGGCTGAGGTGTTTTGGAAAGTTGCTTCTGCTCCGGAAATGTCGCGGAAGTTGCGGAGGAGCTCGAGGCTGACGCAAGAATCTTTGCCACCGCCGACGGTGATGAGATTGCCGGAGGGGCGGATTTCGGGGATGATGGTTTTGGTCGGTTCATGCTCGACGGTAAAATGAACCAAGTCAGCTTCGGAAGTTTCGATATTATTTACATAAAGAAATTCGCCGAGGCCGTAAAAGTAGAGTTTTTGGAAAAAGTTAAGTTGTTCGGGGGCTAAGTAGCCGGCTTTGATAAGAAAATTTGGACTACAAGTGGCTTTATAATAACTAATTGCTTCGACTATGCCGAGGTTGAAGGCGATAGTCTCCAGGAAGTTTTCATCGTAATCTTCGCGGATATCTTTCAGGGGGATTTCGAGGGTGGGATGGAACTCGGCGAGACCGGGGATTACGAAATGATAAGTGATTTTGAGTGATTCGGAGTTGTCGTTGGACTTTGTGATTTTGAAGCTATCAAAAACAAAGGTTGGATAGGTTTTGCGGAATTGTTGGAACTTGTCATTCATGGTGTATAAGGTGTATTATAGCATATTTTGGCTTAAGGGGTAAGGATTGGGGTGTGGTTTGGGCCGTCAGAAGTGGAGACGGTCGGCGAGCTCAACAATGGCAGCCTTCTCGACGGAGCTGACGGCGACAAGCGCGCTGATTTCGCTGCCGATAAATTCACGAGCAAGGTCGACCATGGTAGATTTTTTGGTTTTCTTGACGAGGCTGGACATGCGGTCGTATTTTTCGATGGTGCCGTTCGTGAAGTAGCCGTCGGCGTAGTAATCGGAAATTTGGCTGACGGTCTGGGCGCCCATTTGGTAGCGGCCGATGGCATATGATTTGGCGGCGGCAATATCTTCGTCGCTGATTTCGCCATTTAGGACATTGTTAAGTTCTTTGTGAATGAGGTCGAAAAGTTTGGTCGAACTTTCTAGGTTGACTTCGCCGTCAAAATCCCAGGAGGCGTTGTGCCAGCCATTGGAAAGGTCGCTACCCATGCCGTAGACAAGGCCATGTTTGCGGGCTTGACCAAGAATCTTGCTGCTCATGGTCCCATTCAAGATATGATTAAGACAGTTCATAGCGTAGACTTCACTAGGCTCGAGCTTGCGCGGAGTGAGCCAAGTGAAGGCGAAGGTGATGTTTGAGGCGTCTTTGCGGCGGATGAGGACCGGGGCAGAAGAATGGAGATCATCGGTCGGAATCTCAAAGCGTTCGCCGGGACGCAAATCCCAATCTTCTAGCATGCGCAGGATTTTGTGTCTGCGGTGGCGAAGGTTGCCGGCGATGATGAAGCGGAGGTTGTGTGCGGTGTGGGTGCGGCGGTAGTGTTCGCGGATGTCTTTGAGTTCGATACCGCTAATGGTTTTGATGCGCTCTTGGAGGTCGGGGACGTTTTCGC
>CAOQNC010000095.1 GCA_948511255.1 uncultured Candidatus Saccharibacteria bacterium
TTTGTAAGGTTTCCAAGCGGTTTTGGTAATTTTAGGAGTTTTACTCTTGACTTTTATAGCGGCCAAGCCACATAAAAGCCTGCGCGCGCTCGAAAGAGGCTACCATCAGCACCCTTTTTGCTCGCCTACTTGATTTTTACGGGAAAGTGTGCTATAATGGAAGGATGGGGCTAGTTCAGAGTGGTGAGCTGCTGATATTTCTTGATGCGGGAGGCAAGTTCGGGGTAATTTTGGAGATTTTCGGGGTGTTTGGCAAATTCGGTGGCATGATGACTTGCCTCAGCGATTAATTTCGTATCTGTCAAGCTGGCAACTTGGAGGTTAAGCTCGCCATGCTGCATGGCGCCGTAGATTTCGCCGGGGCCGCGAATTTTGAGGTCGACTTCAGCAAGGTGAAAACCGTCGGTCGATTTCTCCATTTCGCGGAGACGGCGCGAAGGCTTCCCTTCCCCAGTCGTGAGGAGAAAACAGCTAGCCGGCTGGTCGCCGCGACCGACACGGCCGCGGAGCTGGTGGAGCTGAGCGAGACCATAGTTTTCGGAGTCCTGGATAATGATCATGTTAGCGTTCGGAACGTTGACGCCGACTTCGACCACGGTCGTCGAGACCAAAATCTGGATTTTGTTCATTGCAAAATCCTCCATAATCTGGTCTTTTTCGTCAGCTTTCATCTTGCCGTGCAAGAGACCGACGGTATAATCCGGGAAGAGTTCCTGGAGTTTTTTAGCTTGGCGTTTGACGGGAGTGGCGCCAGAGGTTTTGTTGGAACCGGATGTCTTATTCGACGAGGTTTTTGCGCTTTCGTCAATCAGTTGACAAATCCAGTAAATCTGTTGGCCCTTGGCTAGCAATTCGCGCATTTTCGGATATAATTCGTCGCGCTGCTCGGTCTCATTCAAGATACGGGTCGTGATGGGCTGGCGACCGGGCGGCAGCTCGTTCAATAGCGAGACGTCGAGGTCACCGAAGACGGTGAGTTGGAGGGAGCGCGGAATTGGGGTAGCGGTCATCGAGAGGAGATGCGGGGCGTGGCCTTCGGGAGACTTCAAGAGGAGTTTTTGACGCTGATTGACGCCGAAACGGTGTTGTTCGTCGATGATACAGAAAGCTAAGGAATTGAACTCAGTATCGTCGGTCAGGAGGGCGTGGGTGCCGATAACGAGGTCAATTTCGCCATAAGCAATGCGTTTTTTCAAGCGTGGTTTCTGCTTGGTGGCACCGGTAAGTAAAGCGATTTGGGGCAGTTCGAGACCCGGAATTGCCTCCTCAAGGCCTTGAAATAGTTTCTGAAGGCTTTCATAGTGTTGGGTGGCTAGGATAGCGGTCGGCGCGAGAAGGGCGGTCTGGTGGCCATTGCGAGCGGTCTGGGAGGCAGCTAGGGCGGCGACAATCGTCTTCCCGGAGCCGACATCGCCCTGGAGCAGGCGGTTCATCGGAGTAGTTTTCTCGAGAGCTTGGAGGATCTCCCAGGTCGAGCGACGCTGAGCACCGGTGAGCTGGAAGGGCAGATTTTTGACAATTTGTTGGATAAATTCAGCCTCGAAGGGCAAAGAGATGGATTTTAGGCGCTGATTTTCGTGCTTATTAAGCTTCGCGGCGAGGATGAGCTCGAAAATCTCCTCGTAGGCGAGGTAGGCGCGGCCTTTTTCGGCATCGGCGGCATTTTCGGGAAAATGAACCGCAAAAAGAGCTTCGGCGCGAGCTCCGGGCTTGACATATCCTGGATTTCCGTCGATAAATGGCAATAAATCAGGGATTTTAGCGAATTCCGGGCGGAGGTTAGAGAGGATTTTTTGGAAAAACTGGGGTTTCAAGACGTTTTTGGCGGCATAAATCGGCTGACAGTCGGAGGAAGTGCCA
>CAOQNC010000096.1 GCA_948511255.1 uncultured Candidatus Saccharibacteria bacterium
GTATGGGGGAGGTGATAGACGGAGGCGAGCTCGGAGATGTTTAGAATGAAGCCGTGGTCGGCGAATTGGCGCATTTTGTAGGCGTCGAGGTCTTCGGACTTAAAGCTGCCGCCAGTGAGTTTGAAGCCGTTAAGGTTTGTGGAGTTATATTGTTTGAAAGTACCGACGAGGGCTTGCATATTGAGCTTTGCGCTGGTCTGGTCCTGGCCGAGGTAGGCGAGGCGGATTTTGACTTCATAGCCGAGTTTAGTAGCCTTTTCTTCGGCTTTAGAAATGCGAGTTTTGTCGCGCTCGGAGAGCTCGACCTTAGTCGTGTCGCCGGTGCCGCCAGCGGGCGGACGGAAGAGAGCGCCGAGAGCTTCAATCCACCAAGTCCAATCTGGGCCGACGCCAAAGAGGGGCTTGCGACCAGATTTGACTTTTTTGACCCATTTGTCGGTGGTCTGTTTGTGCCAATCGTCAGGAATCGGGCGAGTGAGAATTTGAATCCAAAGTTCTTCGGAAGCGTCAGGGCTGAGCTTCGCGAGAGTGCCAGTGATGCCAGCGAGCGGGTCGACTTCGAAGCTGTCGAAAGTCTTGATTGGGAGAGCTTCGTTTTCGATGAGGTCGAGTTCGGCGGAATAGATAACTGGATATTTTTCGCGATCATCGACATAATCATCGTTCATTTTGTAAATCTGGACGGTCGGGTATTGGGCGTAAATTTGGCCTTCGACGAAACTCTGGAGGATTTTTGGCACCCAGACGTAGAAGCGGATCTGACCGCTAGTCGAGACGATTTCGAAGCTCAAATGTTCTTGGACGCCGCCAGAGTTTTTCAATTCTTCGGCATCACGCAAAATACCGTGAAGACTAGCAAAAAGTTGCTCAGCGGCCAATTCCTTCTTGTCGTTGGCGCGCGGGATCTCGAGCATGAGTAGCACGGAATCAACGTTCAGAACCTTCAGGCGATTAAGCTTTTTGTAGTTTCGGAAGGTGAGAAAAGCCAGAATCCCGACAATCGGAACCCAAACGAATGGTTGAAGTATGAAATGAATGATTTGTGCTAGCATTATAACTTATCGATTATTGTTTGTTTTTTAGTTTTGTAAGCTGCTGGATTAGTTGGCGTTGGTTTTTGCAAGAGTGTAGCGGTCGCGGCCAACTTTGTCGAAAAGTTCTTTGTTCTGGAGATTAAGGAGGACGGTGGTTTCCTTGACTTTGCGGGCGTGGAGGACGCGTTTGACGATTTCTTCACGAGTGAGCGGTTCGCCGGCTTCTTTCAGGATAGTTTTGATAATCTCGGCGACGGTGCCGCGGGCGTAGCCCCAGCTGTTCAGGGCATAGATGCCACGGCCGATTAGGATGAAACGAGGATCTTTGATAAGCTCATTATGGATGGCTTGGACGGTGACATTTTTGCGGCGGAAGTCGGATTTCGCGATGTCTTTCGCGATGTCGGAGAAGTGCATCGGTTCTTTCTTGGCTTCGAGAACGACGAAGATCTTGTCGCGGATATTGCGCGGGTTGACAGTTGGCCATTTGGCAAGACCCCAGAGACCATTCAAAGAAGCAAGTTGTTTGGAGATAGACGCAATCGCTTTGATGTTGTCTGGGTGTTCATAAGAAAGCACGTTGTCAAGTTGTTCAATCGTCATCGGCTCTTTTTGCTTCTTGATGATGCTAACAACTTCGTCAACGCGCTTCTCGATTGCTTCAGCGTCGCCGTAGCTGGCGATACCGATAGCGGAATAATAGGAATCATTTTCGTCGATGCAGGTGAGGTGGCTAG
>CAOQNC010000097.1 GCA_948511255.1 uncultured Candidatus Saccharibacteria bacterium
GTATTATAGATTGTGGGTTTGCGGCTTAAATAACAGGTTAGCCCCAGAAGCCGCGCTTTTTGTTCTTGGGGTCGCGGAACTCTTCGAGGAGTTCTTTTTGGCGCTTGCTGAGGTTTTTCGGGGTCTCGACGATAATGGTGACGATGTGGGGGCCGCGGTCGCCGTCGGAGCGCATCAGGGGAACGCCGTGGCCGGAGAGCTTGAACGGGGTGCCGGATTGGGTGCCGGCGGGGACTTTCATGCGGACGTTGCCGTCGACAGTTTCGACGTCGATTTCGGTGCCGAGGGCGGCGTCGACCATAGAGACGACTTTTTCAGAGAGGATGATGCTGCCTTCACGGGTGAGATGTTTGTGCGGCTTGACGCGGACGAAGACGTAGAGGTCGCCCTTCGTGCCACCTTTCGGGGCGGCGCCACCCTTGCCGCTCAAGCGAATAGACATACCGTCGTCGATGCCGGCAGGGATTTTGACCTTGAGATCTTTGCCGTCGGCGGGGACGACTTTCGTGGTGCCAAAGATGGCCTCCTCGAAGGTCAGAGTGACGGTCGCGCGATAATCGGCGCCGCGGGCGGGGCGACGTTGGCCGCCGCCGAAGCCGAAAATTGAACCTAAGATGTCGTCGAGGCCGCCGCTACCGCCGAAGTCGAAGTTGAAGCTCTGGCCGTTGAAGTTGAAATTGCCGTTCTGGAAGGGGTTACCTCCGGCGCTCGAGCCGGCGCCACCGACGCCGGCGTGGCCAAACTGGTCGTAGCGGGCGCGTTTCTGCTTGTCGGAAAGGACTTCGTGCGCTTCGGAAACCTCTTTGAACTTTTCCTCGGCTTCTTTGTCGCCGGGGTTTTTGTCGGGATGGTATTTGACCGCGAGCTTGCGGTATGCTTTTTTGATTTCATCGTCGGAGGCGGATTTCGACACGCCTAATATTTCGTAATAATCTCGTTTTGCCATAGTGTTATTCTAGGATTGTTTAGTTGTTCTCACCACTGTCCTGCCTTATATTTTAGCACTTCTTGGTTAAGATTGCTAGAGTGTAATGGATTTTTAGGCGGAAATCGGGGTTTCCGCGGAGGAACTCGTCGACGGCGCGGGCGGAGCCGGGGAGCTCGGGGTTGTTGTAATCGTGGGCGATGATGATTCCCTTTTCCGTGAGGCGGGTTTTGACGAGGTTGAGGCTGGTTTTGATGGAGCTGTAGAGGTCGCCGTCGCAGAAGGCAAAGGCGATTTTCTCGGGGAGATCGTCGGGGCCGAGATCGTCGAACCAGGCCTTTTTGACGATGACAGAGGATTGGAGGGCTCCGGCCTGGGGCTCTGTTGGCTCGGGGAGACGGCTGGCGGTTTTGAGGCCGTGCTTGCGGAGTTTTTCGATGACTTCGCGCTTGGTGACGAGGAGCTCACCGGCTTTGAAGTTGGCGCCGGCGCCGGAGGCATCTTCCCTGGTCTTCTCGGGGAGGCCGACGAAGGAATCGTAAATCCAGAGGTGTTTCGGAGAGGTCTGAGACGGTGGCATTTGGGAGTTTTCCACAGAGCGGTCTAGGGGTGGGGCGGGAGATTTCTGGAGGAGTTTGCCGATGAGGACGGAAGTGTCGCCGCGGTAGCAACCGAGCTCGACGAAATCGCCTTCTTCCGGGTTGTTGGCGAGGGCCTGGGCGGCTAGACGGAGGATTTCGGCGGTCTCAGCAGGGGTGACTTGGTCGTTAATCAACGCTTTCATTTTTATCCTCCGGCTTTTTACTATTGTCACCCGTACCGATAATCTTAGCC
>CAOQNC010000098.1 GCA_948511255.1 uncultured Candidatus Saccharibacteria bacterium
TAACGCGACCACAATTTACGCCAGCTCCTATTTCCGCAGCTTTGACGCCGACTATTACCTCGAAAAAGATAATGAAGGCGAGTCGGTATTGCGCGTCGTCGAAGAAATTACCGCCGTCTTTCCGGAAGATAGCGAGGAGCATGGCATCACCCGCATTCTCCCGTTTACCGGCGAAGAAGATTTGGCCGATGAGAAAACTCTCGCCATCACCGCCACTCGCAACGACCAACCTGAAAATATCGCTCGAATCATTACCGACGATGACAATTTCGAGTTGCGCGTTGGCAATGCGAATCGCACCGTCTCCGGCATCCAGAATTATCGTCTCGAATATACTTACCGCAACGTCATCACAACTGAGAAAACTCATCAAGAGCTCTATTGGAATACAAACGGCACCGGCTGGACGAAACCCTTCCTCGAATTAAACGCCCGCGTCCACTTCGGCGAAGGCCTCGAAAAAGCCTATACCGGCGATTACGCTTGCTATGTCGGGCGTTACGGTAGTAGTGGCCAAAATCGCTGCACAGTCAGCAAAATCTCTGACGGTCTGGAGTTTTCTGCCGAAAAACTAAATGCCCGCGAAAATCTTACCTTCGCTATCGCCTTCGACTCGAAAACATTCAAAGACAATGAGGATGATGGCTACATTCTCGATACCAAAACTTACACCGACAATCGTCTAATGGTCATGGTTATTGTGGCCGGCGCGCTCGGCCTTGTCCTTGTCGGAGTTGGCATCGTTGCCTGGCGTAGCGTCAGCGCAAAACGCAAATTCTATAAGGGCTACTTCATCAAACCTGAATATACCCCGCCTGCTGGTTTTTCGGTCGCGGAAATGTCCGAAAACTACATCGGCAAATCTTACGGCAGTAAACAAGTCGCAACTTTACTCACCCTCGCCGTCAATCACAAGGTCGAACTCATTAAAACCGAAACCGACGGGCTCTTCGGCAAAAAGGTTCCCGCCTGGAAAGTCCGTATTAAATCTAACGAGATGACCAAGCAACAACTTATCGTTCTCAAGATTCTCGCCGGTAGCGACACTAATATCCATGTTGGCCAAGAAATCGATATTAAAACCCATACCGCCAATTCCGCGCTCATCCAGCTTGGTGAAGATTTCACCAAAAACATCAAAGAACGACTCGAGGAAAAAGGCCTTATCGAACCGACCACCAAAGGCTCGAAAGCCGTCAAAACCGCCGAACCAACCGCCCCTACCGCCAAGTCAAAACCGAAACTTTCCGGCATTCTTAGCGTTTGTGCCGCAATCTGGGTAATCGCCTGGATTTTCGTCATTATATTCTCTTTCGACGAAGATTCGCTTCCGAATTACGTCACCCTGCCAAATGCCGCCCTCTTCGGAACCTTGCTTGCAGCCATCCTGATCGGCGTCGTCATCTTCCTAATTATCGTTATTTCCAATACTTCTCACTTCGAAAAACATACCGAGAAAGGCCTCGAATATTCTCGCTATCTCGACGGCCTGAAACTTTATATGAAAATGGCCGAAGCCGACCGCCTCAAGATGCTTCAAAGCGTCGACGGTGCCGACACGACCAACGAGGGTATCGTCAAGCTCTATGAAAAACTTCTCCCTTACGCTGTCATCTTTCAGCTCGAAAAAAGTTGGTTAGATGAACTTAGCCACTATTACGAACAGCCCGACGTTACCACTCCGGCCTGGTATATCGGTATGGGCGCCTTCTCGGCTCGCGACTTCAGCTCGGCCATGGCTCAGATG
>CAOQNC010000099.1 GCA_948511255.1 uncultured Candidatus Saccharibacteria bacterium
GACTTCTACATCGCAAAGCAAATACCGGTCGAATATATCACGAGCCAAGAAACTGACAAGAAATATAACATCACGGTCGGTGCGATGCCTCCAGGCGATTTCAACATTGCGACCACCGCCGGCACCTTGCCGAGCCAGGATACTAAGGAATACGAAATTACGCTTGAACCTGGTTACCCGAAAGCGCTCGGATTCGGTTCCGACGAAGATGCTATCGGCAAAACCGTCACTCTTGTCATGCTCGACACGATGACGAATAAGCCCATTGAGTTTAAAGCCAAAGTTGTTGGCGTTCAGGCGCCGGGCGTCGTCGCCGTGAACGGCTCGATTATCAGTCGCGCCCTCGAAGATGCAATGTATGAAGAAGGCACAAAATACTACCCTGCCGAACAGAAAGAGCTTGTTTACGCCATTCAAACTCGTTTTGATAACTCAAAATACACCGAAGATGAAATCAAAGCCAAGCTAAAAGAGGCCGGTTTCGTTGGCCTTACCGTTTCCGACATGATGGGCATGATTCGCACCTTCTTCGACGTCATCATGATCGTCTTCACGATTTTTGGCGGGATCGCCTTGCTAGCCGCTTCGATCGGCATTATCAACACCCTCCTCATGTCGGTCGAGGAACGGACTCGCGAAATTGGTCTTGATAAAGCGCTCGGCATGTCTTCTGGCAGGATTTTCCTTGAATTTGCCGTCGAAGCTATCGCGCTCGGTTTCTGGGGTTCCGCGTTCGGAGTTCTCGTCGCTATCATCATCGGCAATATCACAAATACCCTCGTTCACGCTCCGGGCGGATTCCTGGAAGCTCTACCGACCTTTAATCTCTTCGAATTTACGCCGGCCAATGTCATCCCGATTATTCTTATCGTTATGTTCATCGCCTTTCTCGCTGGCACAGCCCCAGCCTGGAAGGCTGCCCATAAGAACCCCATCGACGCCCTTCGCTACGAGTAAGCCGTGAGTAAAATATATCACAGAACGAATAAAATTACCCAAAATGAGCCGAAACAAATCAAAAAAAGTCCCAGAATATATCACAGAACGAATAACTATCGAGAAGTTAGTTCCTGGCGGTCAGGGTCTTGCGACGTTCTCCGATGGCGAAAATAGTGGCAAGAAGGTCTTTCTCTGGAATGCCTTGCCTGGCGAAATTGCCACCAGGATCCAGCTCACCAAAAATAAAAGCACTTACGCTGAGGGAATTGTCCTCGATCTCGAGAACCCCTCTCCGCATCGCATCCCGCCGCGCGACGATTGCTACTTATCAACTTCGCCTTGGCAGATTATGACTTATGACTATGAACTGGAGCAAAAACATGCTCTACTTCAAGAGATTTTCCGCCAGCAGAAAATCGATTTGCCGAGCCAAGTTGAAATCGCACCCGTCCAGACCGACGGCAAGGATTTTCACTACCGCAACAAAATGGAGTACGCGCTGTATTTTGATCACAGTGACCAGAAGATTCATCCTGCCTTTCGTGCTCGCGGTAGCCATCAAAAAGTCATTGTCGACTCATCTAGCCTTGAACGGCCTGAAATTTTTCAGAAAGCCCAACAAATTATCGCCGAGCTGAACGAGAAGCGTGAGGAAGCTCGCAAATACCAATCGCTCCTGCTCCGCGCCAACCAATCCGGCGAAGTGAGCGGCGGTCTGATTGAGAATCA
>CAOQNC010000100.1 GCA_948511255.1 uncultured Candidatus Saccharibacteria bacterium
CCCATTCGGCACATTTCGCCCGCTCCGGCGCAATCGCCTTCTTTGCTCCGACTACCATAATCTCCGTCACCGGCTGCTTTTTAATCTCTTCTGAAACCAGCTCACGCTTTACCTCGACATTATTCTGAAACTCAATTTTGTAGAGCAAAGTTTTCTTACCCTCCTCACCGGCCTGTTCAAGATAAGTCTCGCCCTTGGGCAAATTGTAATCTAGCCGCGTCTCGGTTGTATAAGGAATTGATTCTTCAGTAGTCAAACTGCGACCGCCATTACGAACTAAGCGATAAGTCGACGCCGCACCAGCTTGCAAGAAGTTACCGTTAAACTCCTGTACGAATTCATCGCCATCATAAATCGTCAAACCCGCTTCGCGAGCAATCTGCTCCGGATCATAACTTGCGGTCATTACATAATGTTTCTCGACCCCATCAAGCACAATCGCTGGACGAGCGCGATAGATATTGATATTATAGTCACCCTCAATTACGGCATCAAGCGCCGGCTCGACCAAATCAGTCTCCACCAGCTGAATCTCCGAACGTTCCAAAACCTCTGCCACCGTCGCCGTGCCGGTCTTTACCGTCAAAGTCGTGCCTTGATCATAAATCGTCACAAAGTGTTCATCCGCCACAGATTGGCGTACCATCATCGGCGTAAGCCAGCTCATGATGCGCAAAAGTTTTCCATGCGAAACCCACGCTAGCCACCATCAGCAGCAGCGCTGTCAGCATATATTTAAAACGGAAATTGAGTCGCATCATATTTTCCTAGTCATATTATACCATAGTTCTTTAGGCAAAACCTGGCAGATTCGGATGATTTTCTGACTGTTTTCTACCAAAAATCCAGCCTATCTCTCTATTTTATCACAGATTATGAAAAATGTCAACCATTAGCTTGAAAACTCACCGTTTTTGCGACTTTTCTAGCTTAAAAACCACACTTTCATCCCTGATAAACCGGCACGTCTTCCGGAAAAGGATCCTCGGCGTTAAAACTGCCAAATTCTCCATCCGGATCGCCGCCAAGCAGTCCATATTCGCCCCTATGGCCTGTCGAGCCAACTCCTCCATAAGAGCCTGCTTCACTAAACTCGCTAAGCTCTCCCGATTCGCCAAAATTACCTGCGCCATAAGGGTTATAGCCTAGCTCTAGCAAAAACCGCGAAGGCATATTGTAATTCCGACCGCCAAAGCTATAACGCGAGCCCGCAAAAGTCAAAAACAGGTCGCGCATTGCCCGCGTCATCCCTACATAGGCCAACCGGCGCTCTTCCTCGAGCTCTGCCTCAGCATCCATCGCTCGACTACTTGGGAAAAGCCCATCTTCCATGCCCACAATAAATACCACCGGGAATTCAAGCCCCTTCGCGGCATGTAAGGTCATCAGCGAGACCACATCGTCGCCCGATGACTCGTCCACCGAACTGAGCAGCGCGGCATCCGCCAAAAAATCTTCCAAACTATCATAAGCACTGGCGTTACTGGCAAGTACCTCCAAATTCTGCATACGTTCCACTCCGTCCGGAGTGTCAACGTGTAAAAGCTCCGTAAAGT
>CAOQNC010000101.1 GCA_948511255.1 uncultured Candidatus Saccharibacteria bacterium
ATTATGAACGGGGGCTGAAGATGGTGCCGATGTTGATTCATCTGCCGCCGTCGACGGATGATATTCAGACGGGAGGGCGCGATGAACGTGATGTGACGAATGAAGCGCTGAGCCAAGCGCAGGTGATGTATTCGATTATTTCTTCGACGTTGAAGAAAGGGTTTGATAGTCGGGTTTTCGGACAGCGACATCTGTCTTTTGAGATTATTGCGGCGAATGGGTTGATTAAATATTATGCGGTGGTGCCGGCGGTGATTACGGAGACGGTGAAACAAGCGGTGATTTCGGCGTATCCTTCGGCGCGGCTGGAGGAAATTGAGCAGGATAGTATCTTTGCGAAAGAGGTGACGACGGACACGATCGCGGGCGGAGAGCTAACGCTTAAGAAGGAGTTTGTTTACCCGATCAGCACTTATGAAGTGAGTCAGCGAGACGGAAGCCTCGCGCTCTTAAATGCGATGTCGGGGACGAAAGAGGGCGAAGGAATTGGGTTACAAATTTTGTTCAGGCCGACGGATGGAAGTTGGACAAAAATTTCGCAGGAGCGAGTAAAAGATTTAAGAAAAGGTCGGAAGCAATCCGGAAAACGAACAAATGTTTTAAGCAAAGCACTTTATGAAGCGGCGCAGCTCATGAGGGACTTTGCGATTGCGTTTTGGCGGCCGCCGGAGGAGCATGATACTTTGAAAGATGGCGAAGATACGTCGTCGAATTTGAAGCAGGAGGAGATCGCGGCAATAGAGAATAAAACGAAATATCCAGGGTTCGAGACGCTAATTCGGGTCGTGGCTAGCGCGAAGGAAAAATCGCGGTCGGAAGCGATGTTAAGTAGCGTGGTGGCGTCGTTCTCGCAGTTTGATTCGCAGAATTATAACGGGTTCCAATATGATGCTTTGAAGGATATGCGGAAACTGTCGGTAGATTTTGTGTTCAGGATGTTCCCAAGAAATGAGCGAACAAATATTTTGAACAGCGTGGAATTGGCGTCTCTGTTTCACCTCCCGGCGCAGAATGCGATTCCGACGTCACAGGTGGAGCGACAAGCGACGAAGCAGGTCGAAGGGCCGGCGAAGTTGGTGACAGAAGGGGTGCTGCTTGGGGTGAATGAGTTCCGAGGAGCGAAGAAAGAGATTCGATTATCAGAGAATGACCGAAGACGACATACTTATGTGATTGGGTCGACTGGTATGGGTAAGTCGGTTTTGCTGACGAATGTGGCTTATCAAGATATGGTGGACGGGAGAGGTTTCGCGTTTATTGATCCGCACGGGGACGCGGTAGAGCTTCTAATGAGTAAGGTGCCAGAGGATCGGATTGACGACATTATCTATTTTGACCCGGCGGATATTGAACATCCGGTGGGGATGAATATGTTTGAGTTTACTTCGGACGACCAGAAGGACTTTATTGTGCAAGAGGGGATTAATATGTTACAAAGTCTGTTTGATCCGAATAATCAGGGGTTCTTCGGGCCGCGTGGGCAGCATATGTTCCGGAATGCGGCGCTACTTTTGATG
>CAOQNC010000102.1 GCA_948511255.1 uncultured Candidatus Saccharibacteria bacterium
TAAAAATTACAACATATTTGAACAAAATCCGTTGACGTGGCGACGGTTATGCTTTATTATAAGTATAAGCTGATACGCTTCACAGGGTTCCACTGAAGTTCAAAGTGGAGTGTGGAGACAAAACGATAAAAACAAACAGCGGATTAAAACAAACCAATGTGCCCTAGGGTGGGCGCGCATCAGCAGAAGCGCAACTGCTCGAAAAGCATCAGCGCTAGCGCAGATCAACATCTGGCGCAGAAACTGACCTCTATCGCGGAGGTCGGTTTGCTGCCTGGGCTTCCGCTGGCCCTTAGAACTAGATTTTTTGAGCAGAAAATGCTATAATTATCTCAACTTATGCCAAAAATCAAATTCACTATTATCACCCTTTTCCCGGAGGCGTTGAAGCCCTATCTCGACAGCTCCATGCTTTACAAGGCACAGGACCGGGGAATTATCGCGATTGAATACGTCAATCTACGCGATTTTGGGCTCGGCCCGCACAAATCCGTTGACGACACGCCTTATGGTGGCGGCGACGGCATGCTATTGCGCTGCGAGCCGGTTTTTGCGGCGATTGAGAGCGTCAAAGCAGTCAATCCTGACGCCGAGGCGATTCTTCCGACCCCTGTCGGTATGACCTGGAACCAGGATCTCGCCCGCCAGTTTGCCGGCGTCGACGCCCAGAGTCAGTCTCAGGAAGCTCCGGAGCGCCACTATATCATTCTTTGTCCCCACTACGAAGGCTACGACGAGCGCATCTTGACTATCATCGACCACAAAATCTCCCTCGGCAACTACGTCCTTACCGGCGGTGAGCTGCCTGCTCTCATTCTCATCGATAGTATTTCGCGCCTCCTCCCCGGCGTCCTCGGTGGCGAAACTTCCGCCCTGATTGAGAGTTTTTCCGACGGCGACAACCTCGAGTATCCTCAATACACGAAGCCTGCCGATTTCCGTGGTCTGAAAGTGCCTGAAATCCTTCTCTCTGGCGATCACGGCAAAATCGCTGCTTGGCGTGCCGAACACAGTGGCAAAAAGGCTAACTGACCGTTGAACCTTCGAGCGCGCGGTCTGCCGCTCGTGTTATAATATCCCTATGGATATGTCCGCCCCCATCGACACCGTCAAAGGTGTCGGCCCGAAAACCGCTGCCGCGCTCACTCGCGTTGGCCTGCGCACGGTCGGCGACCTGATCTATTGTCTCCCCCGTGTCTACGAGAACTACCAAGCCGCCGTCCGCATTACCGACCTTCGCCCCGGCAAAGTCATCATTCGTGGCAAAATCAGCGACCTTCGCACCCGCCACACCAGCCGTCGCCGCCTCACTATCACCGAAGGCGTCATCCACGATGCAACCGGCGCCATTCGCACAGTCTGGTTCAATCAGCCCTACCGCGCCAAGCAATTCGATGACAAGCATGAGTATTTTTTCACCGGCAAATACGAGCTCAAAAACGGCCGCTACGTCCTCACTTCGCCCTCGGCGGTCCTCGCCCAAGATATCGAAAAAA
>CAOQNC010000103.1 GCA_948511255.1 uncultured Candidatus Saccharibacteria bacterium
TCCTTCAGCTTTATAAAGCCGGTCTCGCCTATCAGAAAGAATCCTACCAATGGTGGTGCCCGGTCGACCAAACTGTCCTCGCCAACGAACAGGTCGAAAACGGCCATTGTTGGCGCTGCGGCAGCGAAGTCGAAAAGAAGAAAATGAAGCAATGGTTCTTCAAAATCACCGCTTACGCCGACGAGCTTCTCGACGGCATCGACGCCCTCGATTGGCCCGACAAGATCAAAACCATGCAGAAAAACTGGATCGGCCGTTCCGAAGGCGCCGAAGTTGACTTCCGGATTGCCGACAAAGACGAAAACATCACCGTCTTTACCACCCGCCCTGATACCTTGTTCGGCGCAACCTTCCTCGTCCTCGCCCCTGAGCACCCGCTCATTAGCCAGCTCGTCACGCCTGCGACCGCCGAAAAAGTCAAGCAATATTGCCAGGACGCCCTCAAGAAATCCGAAATCGAGCGCCAAGAAAACAAAGAAAAGACTGGCGTTTTCACCGGCAGCTACGCGATTAATCCGGCTAGCGGCGAGAAAGTCCCGATTTGGGTCGCCGACTACGTCCTCATCGGCTACGGCACCGGTGCGGTTATGGGCGTCCCCTTCGGCGACGAACGTGATTTCGAGTTTGCTGAGAAGTTTGACCTTCCGGTTATCCAAGTCATCGAAGCTCCGGACAACAGCCCCGAGAGCAGCCGCTTCTATCACGGCGAGGGCACTTTGGTCAATTCCGCCCAGTTCAACGGCACCCGTACCGATGACGCCCGCGAGCAGATTGTTGCTTGGCTCGAAGAGCGCGATCTCGGCCGCCCGAAAGTCACTTATAAGATGCGCGATTGGCTGATTTCTCGCCAGCGCTACTGGGGTTGCCCGATTCCGATCGCCTATGACAAAGACGGCAACGCTCACCCCATCCCCGAAGACCAGCTCCCCGTCATGCACCCAGAAATCGAAGATTACAAGCCCGACGACACCGGTCGTTCGCCGCTAGCAAAAGCGGAAGATTGGCTGAAAGTCACCCTGAAAGACGAAAACGGTAATGATATTGAATGTATCCGCGAGACCGACACGCTCGACGGCTATGCCTGTTCCTCCTGGTATCTCTGGCGCTACGTCAGCCCGCACGACGACCAGGCTGCCTGGGATCCGGAAGCCATCAAATACTGGGCTCCGACCGACATCTACGTCGGTGGCGACCACGCCGTTGCCCACCTTCTCTATGTTCGCTTCTGGTGCAAGTTCTTCGCTGACCAAGGCTATCTGCCTTTCCGCGAGCCAATCAAGAAGCTCCTCTACAACGGCTACATCAACGCCCCCGACGGCAAGAAAATGTCCAAGTCGAAAGGCAACGTCATCGACCCGCTCGAAGTTATCGAGAGCGGCTACGGCGCCGACACTCTCCGCACTTACGAAATGTTCATCGGCCCCTACGACC
>CAOQNC010000104.1 GCA_948511255.1 uncultured Candidatus Saccharibacteria bacterium
AATTATAACAGTAACGGGTTTATTATCGGTTTCTTGTTCAACTTAGGCCAGATGGAGGTTGAGCAACCTAGCGACTATAGCGAGGCGCGAATGCGCGAGATTGCTGAAAAATACCGAGCAATTCGCGCCGCAGATACGGACCGGATTCCGTTGACGGAAGTAGCGGACAATGTGGTGGTGATTCTGGACGAGACATTTTATGACCCGGCGCTTTTGACGAAGTATTATAGTCATACGGGCGGAGATGTGACGCCAAACTTGCACAGAATTTTCCGCAATTATCCAAGCGGGTATATGTATTCGCCAGAATATGGCGGCGGTACGGCCAATGTGGAGTTCGCGGTATTGACCGGGCTGTCAACCTACTGGGCGACCGGGGTTGTGCCTTATGTGAATGTGGTGCCGAAGCTTAGTAGTCGGATGAGCGCGGCGAGCTGGGCGAAAGATTATGGATTCGATACGACAGCAATTCATGCCTTTGATGGTTCAATGTATAAGCGAAATCTGGCGTATGCTCGGTTCGGCATTGATACGTTTATCGACCAGGAAACGATGAAATACACGGAGCATGATAGCAAGAGCGCTTACATTAACGATGAGTCGGTCTTCAAGGAGGTGTTGGATCTTCTGGAAGATGGCGAGGAGTCGCAGATGGTGCTGGCGGTGACGATGATGAACCACGCTAGCTACGACACGGCGCAGTATCCTAAGATAGATTTCCGGTTGCGGGGCGGCGAGTCAAACTATTTGCTGGAGGCAAGTTTCCAAAGTATTCATAATGCCGACAAGTATCTGGGCGAGTTTCTTGATGAGCTGAATGACTTGGATGAGCGAACGGTGGTTCTATGGTTTGGAGACCATGCGGCCGGGGTTTTGGATAAATACTATAAGTCGGACGATAAAGACGATCGCGATATTGCGCATTTGACACCGTATTTTATCTATGCGAATTTTGATATTGAGAGTTTGTGGACGGTGAAGGAGGCGGCGAAGATTAATGAGGAACTTGGATTCGAGTATCCAACGCGAGGAGTTAACTTGCCGACGACAACGCCAAACTGTTTGCTCAATACGATGTATAATATTCTTGGCGTAGAGAAGCCAGCATTATTTTACCTTGTCGATACGATTTGCGAGGAGACGCCGATTTTGATGAAGGGCTATTTCGCGGGCAATCCGCCGGAAGAAACTGAGGCTTTGCGAGAATACCAGCTCGTGAACTATGATGTCTTGGCGGGCAAGCATTATTGGGACGGCGAGTAGCTGGTTGTAAGTAATTGTAAAAAGTCTCGACCTTATGGCCGGGACTTTTTACAGAATAGATTTCGCTTGTTAGTCCTTCGGGAAAAGCGGGGTCGCGGGAGGGGTAATTTCCGGGGCTGTGAAAATGGCGATGATTTTTTCGGAAGTGTCGGGGAGGAAGGGGGC
>CAOQNC010000105.1 GCA_948511255.1 uncultured Candidatus Saccharibacteria bacterium
TAGTAGAAAACAAAATAATAAAAATTTTTCGGGTGGATTTTGGCAGAAAAATATGGATTTTTTGAAGAAGTTTTTGAAAATTAAAAGTTGAGTCGTAAATATAACTACGGAAAAGTTATTTACGGAAAGGTGACGCGTAAAAAGAGAAGCTATTATAATTCTTTGTATTAGATGAGTTAGCCCTGGATGATGGTGCCGGCGCGGCGGGCGAGGGCGAACTCGAGTTGTTCCGGGGAGGTGATGATGCCGAGTTTTTTCTTGCGAGCGAAGTTCGTGGCGGCTTGGATTTTTGGGAGCATGGAGCCAGCGGCGAAGTGGCCGGCGGAGATGTAGTTGTCGACTTCGCGGGGAGAGAGGAGACCGAGAGCGATTTGGTCGGGGCGGCCGAAGTTGATGTAGGCGTTCGGGACGGCGGTGACGGAAACGAAAATGTCGGCCTTGACAAGCTCGGCGAGCTTCTCGGCGGCAAGATCTTTGTCGATGACGGCGTCGACGCCCTTCAAAATCTTGAGGACTTTGGTGCGGGTGACGGGGATGCCGCCACCGCCGACAGCAATGACGATAGCCCCCGAATCGACGAGAGTGGTAATTTCTTTGCGTTCGACGATATCGAGGGGCTGCGGCGAAGGGACGACGCGGCGATAACCGCGACCGGCGTCTTCTTTCATTTCCCAGCCTTTGAGCTTGGCGAGTTTGACGGCTTCTTTTGCGGTGTAGAATTGACCGATAGGTTTCGAAGGGTGTTTGAAG
>CAOQNC010000106.1 GCA_948511255.1 uncultured Candidatus Saccharibacteria bacterium
GCCCTCGACGGTGAGTTTTGCGTTTGGAGATCCGGGCGGGGTGACGACCTTGATGCCGGTTTCTGAGAGCGGGGCTTCGGCGAGGTATTCGGTGAAGGCGACGGTCGGAGTGGAGAATTCGGGCGGGTATACGGTTTATTTGGGGAGTAATAAGTCGGAGTTAACAGGGAAGAATAGCGGGGCAACTATTAACGGTGTTACAAGTTCGAGTAGCTATGAGGATTTGCCGGTGAACTCATGGGGTTATAATGCGACGGAAGGGGAGACGGCGGGGACGAGCTTCTCGCGGATGCCGGAGAATGTGCGGGGAGTGGCGCTGGGAGGGAACGATGCGTCGAATATTAAGTCGGATAGCAAGACGTTTATGCTGAGTTTTGCGGCGCATATCGGAAACGATAAGCCGGCGGATACTTATGAGAATGAGGTGACGCTGTCGGTGGTTTCTTCACCGCTGGAAGTGACGGGGCTAACTTCGCTAGCGACGATGCAGGAAATGACGAGTGCGGTGTGTGAAGCAAGTGAGGTTGGAGAGACAAAGCAATTGATTGATGTGCGAGATGGAAAAAGTTATTGGGTGGCGAAGCTTAATGATAATAATTGTTGGATGACGCAGAATTTGGATTTAGATCTCGGCACGGAATGGCCGGATGCGAGCTTATCG
>CAOQNC010000107.1 GCA_948511255.1 uncultured Candidatus Saccharibacteria bacterium
GGGGAATATATTATGGCGAGGGAACGACTGTGTCAGCAAATGCGACTTATTTGCCAGTAGAGACTGGCCGTGGGATGCGAATGGATGCAGGCGGGAGGACTACCTCTACCCTTACTAAGACTTATGCTCTAGGGTTTGCGGCAAACATCAACAACCAAGTCCCAGCTGATACGTATGAGAATCAAATCACTTTGTCGGTTGTGAGTAGTCCGCTAGAAGTAGTTGGACTAAGTTCCATAACTAACATGCAAGATATGACGAGCGCAGTATGCGAGGTGAGTGAAGTTGGTGAAGAAGTTCAGCTTAAAGATATCCGTGACGGCAAATACTACTGGGTTTCCAAACTTGCTGACGGCAAATGCTGGATGACACAGAATTTGGATTTGGATTTGTCAACGAGTGTAGCACTTACGCCCGAGGATAGTGATGTGGCGACGAACTGGGTGCCGGAATATACGACGGCGACGGTGGCAAATAGCTCGACGATATTGACTGATAATACCGGTCAGAGGTCGTGGAGCTTAGGGAATTATATGATTTCTAACCCTACAATATCATCTGATTGTGGTTCAGCCAAAAATAGCGCGGCGAACTGTCCTAATCAATTCACCGCACATGATACGCCAGTTTCCACT
>CAOQNC010000108.1 GCA_948511255.1 uncultured Candidatus Saccharibacteria bacterium
TCCTAATATGGTGCGAATGAAGAGACTCTAACTCTCGACCTCTTCCTTGGCAAGGAAGCGCTCTAAACAACTGAGCTACATTCGCATATGTCATAATCTTATCACGACATAGCCAATGTCGTCAAGACCTCGCAATAAAAATAAATGGGCCCAGAGCATACCGCTCGCGGACCCATTTGAAGAAGATCTTATTCATGTGTTTCTTGTGCTAATTCCTAGTCAATCAACTTTTTAGCCTCCGCCATCACTGCGTCAATTGCTGCAATCGTTTCAGGCTTCATTGCCTCGATATCGCCAAGTTTTTGACTCTGCTGAAACTGGTCAACTAATTTCTTGGCCACCTGCGGTATCAGATACATCCGCAGATAGCACTCGCGGTATAACGGACAATTCGCCTCATCGTCAGCTTCTAACACAGACTGTGTCTCCGGGTTATAACCCGGAGTATTGGTATTTTCCGGCAAGGTCTTACCCCCTTCTTTCAGCTGGTTATACCAAGCAAAAATCCCTTCAATCTGTCTGATTGTGTTGATTTCATCCTGATGCTCCTTGTTGGCATAGCCGTTCTGCCAAATACTCTGCAAC
>CAOQNC010000109.1 GCA_948511255.1 uncultured Candidatus Saccharibacteria bacterium
GGTAGATATTGGACTTCGACGCCAAGTGATAGTGATCTTGATGATATTCCTGCTATTGAGCTAGCTAAAAATTTTACGTTCTCTGGTAGCAATACGGTTGGCTCTAACTTTCTGGTTTACAAGTTTGTTGGCGATTCTGTGCGATGTGTTGCTAGATAGTCTCTAGTTTCGGGGGTTTGAGGTTCTTCGCTCTGGCCTCCGCAACCGCCAAATGCTAGTAGTTCGTGATATAGCACATACTTATTCCTTTTTACAATTGATATCAAAGCTTGTTCAGGCCTGCCCAACGGGCTTGAAGCGGATTTGGCGGGGCGGCGGCTGGGGCGGAGAGGGAATTATAGTCTAGGGACGAAAAAACGGCGCCTTGCTCGGGCGCCGTTTTGGGTTGGCTGGTTTTTGGCTAGCGGAGGAGGATGAAAAGGAGGAGACCGATTCCGATCAAGATGGTCAGAGCGCCACGGATGAGCCCGCGCGGGGCGAGGCCGAGAATGGCGAGGATGACATAGATCGTAAGAGCGGCTTGCCATCGGCCGGAAAAGCTGAGAAATAGCGTGAATACGAGGAAGAGAGCAACGGCGATGGCGG
>CAOQNC010000110.1 GCA_948511255.1 uncultured Candidatus Saccharibacteria bacterium
CAATTTGATTAAAAACCGCAACTTTGTTTTTGGTTTATTTATTATTCGACAGTGTAAAACGGCACAGTTTTGGACGATTTAGCTGTGGATGAAAGTTGCAGTTCAAATTGTGTTAACACCCTAGCGGTGTCGTTTTTGTTTTAAGAGTGGCTCGCGGGGTGTTTAACACAATTAAAGGAGGGCTGTGATGCGAAGCCGGAATAGAAAAGTTAATAAACAGGGGTCGAGGGTAGGCTCGGCGGGGAACTATGCTGGGAGAGTGGGCTGTGCAGGATTGCTGACGATAGGGGTGATGGCGTTGAATCCGATGGTTGGCCCAGCGGCGAATGCGTTGGCGACGGAGGAGCTAGAAGGTGGGTCGCTGACTTCGTCGGTTAGTATTTCTTTTGCGCCGTCTTCAGGAAATACGACTTTATCGCCGAGCGGGGCGGCGGGTGCTTCGGGATTGATTTCTGTGCTGGCGAATGTGGGAGTGGCAAATTCAGGCGGATATAGCGTATATCTAGGGAGTAGTAG